>JBIJAP010000472.1:0-2907 GCA_044345715.1 Rubrivivax sp. | reverse complement strand
AGCATGCGCTGCAGCACCCAGCGCTGGCGCCGCACGGCCGCGGCCTCGTTGGCAAACGGGTTGGCGTAGATCGGGTTCTGCGGCAGGCCGGCGATCATGGCCACCTCGGCCAGGTTCAGCGCCACCAGCGGCTTGCCGAAGTAGGTTTCGGCCGCCGCGCCCATGCCGTAGGCGCGTGTGCCGACGTAGACCTGGTTGAGGTAGAGCTCGAGGATCTCGTCCTTCGTGAGCTGGTTTTCCAGGCGGCGCGCGATCAGCGCCTCCTTCAGCTTGCGCTCCACCGTGCGCCGCGTGCTCAGGAACATGGTGCGCGCCACCTGCTGCGTCAGCGTGCTGGCGCCCTGCGGCGAGCCGCCGCTGAGGTTGGATACCGCGGCGCGCGCCACGCCGCGCCAGCTGATGCCGTTGTGCTCGTAGAAGCCGGCGTCCTCGGTGGCCACGACGGCGTCCTTCAGCGTTTGCGGCATGGTGCCGATGGGCACGAACACGCGACGCTCGCTGCCGAACTGCGCGATCTCGGGCCCGTCGCCGGCCAGTACCACCAGGTGCTGTCGCGGCCGGTACTCGGTGGCCTTGTCGAGATCGGGCAGGTCGAACGAGTACCAGGCCAACATCAGCGCCAGCAACAGCGCGCCGAGCACGAGCACGCCGCCGACGACCAGCAGCGTGCCGATGACGATGATGCCGCGCGAGCGGCGGGCGCCCAGCCCCAAATGCCGCCTCATGTGCACGCTCAAGGCGCGATCTCGTAGGTGGCGAAGCCGTTGCCCTCGTCGCGCACCAGCGTCACCTGCGGCACGGCGGCCAGGTGCGCGATGCCCTTGGCCGACGACTGGAAGCGCAGCTTCACGCCCGGCACCGGCACGAGCGACCAGTTGCGGTCGGCCGCGGGCCGCACCGTGCCCGCAGCCTGCAGGTACTGCAGCAACGCCTCGCGGTTTTCGTCGGGCGCCTGCAGGATGATGTTCTGGCCGTCGAGCGCCGGGAACGCGCCGCCGCCCGAGGCGCGGTAGTTGTTCGTCACCACCGCGAACTCGGCGGCCTCGTCGATGGGCCGGCCCTGGAAGCGCAGGTCGACGATGCGGCGGGCCTCGGGCGCCACCAGCTTGCCGGCGCGGTCATAACGCGAATGCTGCGTCACGTCGATGCGGTAGGTGAGGCCGTCGATGGTGTCGAAGTTGTAGCTTGGGAAGCCCGGGTTCAGCAGGTTCTGCTCGGGTGCACCACCTGAAGCGGCGGGCTCGATGCGGTTGAAGGCCTGCGCGCTCATCTCGAGCCACTCGCGCACCTGCGCCCCGGTGAGCTTTACCACCTGCACGGTGTTGGGGTAGATGTAGAGGTCGGCCACGTTGCGCACCGCCACCGGCCCGGGCGCGATGTCGGTGTAGTTGGCCGCGCCGCCGCGGCCACCGCTCTTGAACGGCGCGGCGGCTGAGAGCAGCGGCAGCTTCTCGTGCGGCGTGCCCTTCAAAAGCCGCGTGGCATAGGCCAGCTGCGCTTGCGACACGAGTTGCACGCTCGGGTCGTCGGCCACCTGGGCGAAGAAGCTGTGGATGGGGTCGGCCGTGCGCGCCACCTCGGCGCGCACCCACTGCAGCGTGGCCTCGTGGGCGCTGCTCACCCACTCGCCCACGCCCGGGTGCGGCTCCACCAGCGCGCGCCGCGCGGCGCGGTCGGCCACGGGGCGCAGGCGGGCGCGGCCGTCGCGGCGCGCCCAGCGCGGGCCGCCGGCGCCGGCCTGGCGCTCGAGCACGAGGTCGATGACGGCGATGTGGCTGCCCCACGAGCCGGCCATGGCCGCCGGCACGCCGTGCAGGGTGCCCAGCGCCAGGTCGACACCGGCCTGGCGCGCGAAGGCCGGGCCGGGGAACTCGCCGTGCGAGTGGCCGAAGACGATGGCGTCCACGCCAGGAATCTGCGCGATGCCGGCGACGGCGTTTTCGGCCATCGGCTCGGGCTTCGTGGCACCGAGGCCGGAGTGCGCCAGCACCACCACGACGTCAGCTCCCTGGGCGCGCAGCTGCGGCACGCTGCGGCGCACCGTGTCGACGATGTCGAGCACCTCGACGCGGCCGGCAAGGTGCTGGCGGTCCCAGAGCATGATCGGCGGCGGCACGACGCCGATGACGCCGATCTTCAGCGTCTGCGGTGTGCCGGCCTCGTCGACGAAGCGGCGTTCGAGCAGCGCATGCGGCTGGAACGCCGGCTGGCCACGGCGCTCGCCGGCGGCCTCGACGACGTTGGCCGCCAGCACTGGAAACCGCGCGCCGGCATAGGCGCGGCGCAGGAAGTCCAGCCCGTAGTTGAACTCGTGGTTGCCCAGCGCGGCGGCGTCGTAGTTGAAACGGTTGAGCAGCTCGACGGCCGGGTGCGTCTGCCCCGCGGCCAGAGGCCGCACTCGGGCCACGACGTCACCGAGCGGGCTGCCCTGGATCAGATCGCCGTTGTCGACGAGCAGGTGGTTGCGGGCCTCGCTGCGGGCGGTGTCGATCAGCGTGGCGGCGCGCGCGAAGCCGTACTCCACGACGGCCCGATCCTGGTAGTAGTCCCAGGCCAGCAGGTGCATGTGCAGATCGGTGGTGCCGATCACGCGCAGCTTCAGCGTCTGCGCCCAGGCCGCCTGTGCGGCGAACAAGGCCGCGGCTGCGAGCAGCAGGCTGGCGAACAAGGGGCCAGCGGTGCGCCGGCGAGAGCGGAGGGCGGGTGCGGTCACGTCAGGCAGGCCACGGCAAAGCCGCGAGCCTACCCGAGCCGCTGTCGGCCCTGCGTCGCCGGGGCGGAGGGCGCAGGCTGCTTCAGGCAGCCTCAGGCAGCGTCAAGCAGCGTCAGGCAGCTTGAACCGCGCCACGCGATCGGACAGCTGCACCGCGCGCTGCTTCAGCGCCCCGGCCGAGCTCGCGGTCTGCT
>JBIJAP010000073.1:0-11536 GCA_044345715.1 Rubrivivax sp. | reverse complement strand
CAACACAGTTTAGTGACTACACATTCAGGCACAAAAAAGGCCCAAAAGGGCCGAATTTGTGAGTCGTGACAAGCACTTGGCTACGCCACGCCTTAAGTCAGGGTGCGGAACTTCAGACTAGCCAAACCGCGATGCTCGAGTCGCGCCTCAGTCGCCCGGCGGCGCCAGCGGCTCCAGCAGCGTCAGCGTGCCGGCGCCGGCATCGAGCCGCACACGCAGGCCCATCGGCAGCGGCCGGTTCGGCGTGCCGTGGCCGCTGGGCCAGCCGGCGAGCAGCGGCTTGCCGTGTTCGCGCGCCAGCGGCATCAGCAGCTCTTCGATCAAGGGTCGCGGGTTCTGTGTCTCGTGGAAGCTGCCGATCAGGAAGCCGCGCACCGCGCCCAGCACGCCGGCCAGGCGCAGCTGCGTCAGGTAGCGGTCGGCGCGGTAGAGGCTCTCGCTCACGTCTTCAAGGAACAGCAGCGCGCCGTGCGCGTCCCAGGCCCAGGGCGTGCCCACCAGAGCGGCCACCAGGCTGAGGTCGCCGCCGATCAGCCGGCCTTCGGCCACGCCGGGGTGCACCGGCTCGCCGGGTTCGAGCTCGGGGGCCAGCACGGTGCCCGCGGGCAGGCCGCTTTGCAGCAAGGCCACGAGCGCGGCCTCGTCGGCCTCACGGCCGGGCTTGATCAGGTCCGAGGCCGGCATCGGCGCGTGCAGGCTGGGCACGCCTTCCTGCGCCCACAGCGCGTGCAGCGCGGTGATGTCGCTGTAGCCGATCAGCAGCTTCGGCTTGGCGCGCAGCAGCGCCGTGTCGATGGCGGGCAAGAGGCGCATGGTGCCGTAGCCGCCGCGCAGGCAGTGGATGGCGGCCACCTCGTCGTCGGCCAGCGCGGCGTGCAGGTCGGCCAGGCGCTCGGCGTCGCTGCCGGCCAGGTAGTCGAGCGTGGCGTGGCGGGCGCGGCACGAGGGGTACAGCCGCACGCGCCAGCCGTGGCGGGCATAGAAGGCCTCGACGGCGGGCAGCACCGCCGCGTCCACCGGGCCGGCGGGGGCGAGCACGCCGATCAGCGCGCCGGGGGGCAGCGGCAGCCAGCGGGTGGATGTGGCTGTGGCTGTCGTTGTGGTCATGGCAGGGTCTCCATCAGCGCGTGCACCGCGGCGCCGAGTGCCGGCAGCTTCCAGGTGGTGGCGGCGCGGTCGTCGTCGGCACCGACGAAGCGCGGACGGTAACGGCTGCCCAGGTTGCTGAGCATGGCCACGGCATAGCGCAGGCCGCCCGGCGCGGCCACGATGCCGGCGTCGGAGGCGTAGTTCTCGGTGGTGCCGGTCTTGTGCGCGAACACGGGTGCCCCGGGCCTGCCCGGTTGGGCATCCGGCATGCCGGGCACCCAGCCCGGCAGGCCGCGCAGCGCGCCCGAGGACAGGATCTCGTCGAGCTGCTGTGTCGCCAGCACCGCCAGCAGCCGCGCCTTCGTCGGCGCGCTGAGCGTGGGCGTGCCGGCGGCCATCCAGGGCGCGGGCGGCGCCTGCGGATCGATGAGCCACAGCAGCCGCACGGTGTCCCAGGCCGTCATGTGGATCTGGCCGACGCCCGAGCCATCACCATTGCGCCAGCCGCCTTGGGGCGTGGTGCGGTTGAGCTGCAGCGTCGGCAGGCCCCAGTGCTGCTGCAGCGTGCGGTTGAGCGCGTCGACCCCGCCGGCGCGGTGCAGCAGCGCCACGCAGCGGTCGGTGGCGTCGTTGTCGCTGACGCTGATCATCGGGCCCAGGTGCGGCATCACCTCGGGCCAGGCCAGCTTGCCGGCGTCCACCGCCAAGCCCAGGCCCACGGCCACCATCAGCTTCAGCAGCGAGGCGGGGTAGGGCGCCACGAAGCGCGGCGCGTCGGGCGGCAGGCCGGGCGGGGTATACAGCGGCGGGAAGTGGATGCGCGACCAGTCGGCGCCCAGCTGCCAGGCCACCGAGGTGCCGGCGGCGTTGCGCTGATCGGCGTCGAAGCGCAGGTTGGCCACCGGGCCGAACCCGCCGCCGGTGGGCCCGAAGCGCGCGATCACGCCTTTTGGGTGCTCGCGCGAGAACAGCACGTTGGCCGCCAGCGCCGACTTGCCGCCCTGCGGCAGGCGCACGACCGCCAGATCGAGGCTCGGAAACGCGTCGACCGGCGCGCCTTCGCGCAGCCGGTCGGCGGTGGTGTCGAAGCGCTGCGCGAGGACGGCCGCGCGCAGCGCCTGGGCGGCGGCTGGGTCGCTCAGAAGCGGTACTCGGCCGAAACGACGAAGGCGCGCCCGCGCGGGTCAGCGACGCGGGGCTCCCAGCTGCTGCCGCTGCCGAAGTTGCTGTCGTAGTTGATGGCAAATGGCGGGTCAGTGTCCAGCACGTTCTTCACCAGGGCCGTGATCGACAGGCCCTTGATACCCGTCCAGGTGAGGCCCAGGTTGTAGGTATATGGGCGTCGACCTTGGTCTGCAGCTCTGGCGGCGTCACGCGGCCCGAGGCCACGCCTGGCAGCACCTGGTCGGCATAGCCGGCGGCGTAGAACTGGCTGAAGGTGGAGCTCCAGTCGCCGCGCTTGTAGGTGATGCTGGCGTTGTGCTTCCAGCGCAGGCCCAGGTCACCGGCGAAGCTGAAGATGCCGATCTCGCTGGGGCCATAGGCCACGGTGGGCAACACCCGCGAACGCTTCTTCAGCAGGTAGGTGCCTTCGAGGCTGGTGGTCCAGCGGGCGCCGAAGGCGTCAATGTTGCTCTTGAGGTTGACTTCGATGCCCGAGGTCTCGGTCTCGCCGGCGTTCACCCAGCGCTGGTCGATAGCAGCCAGCGTGCCGTCAGGGGCGTAGAGGAAGCGGTCGCGCAACAACGAGAAGTTGTCCACCAGCTGGTTCAGGCTCAGGATCTGGATCGTGCCTTCGCGCTTGATGCTCCACCAGTCCATGCCGATGCTGAAGGCCGGCATCGGCTCCCAGACGAAGCCCACCGAGGACATCTTGGCCTCCTCAGGGCCGAGGTCCTCCTTGCCGCCGTTGACGATGTTTGGGCGGATCGACTCGCAGCCTGGACGGGCCACGTCCACGCGGCCGGTGGGGCAGCGCAGCGGGTCCACCAGCGTGGCGCCCGTGAAGGTGGCCGAGGAGGCACCGTTGAACAGCTGGTTGAAGGTTGGCACGCGGAAGCCGGTGCTGTACGAGCCGCGCACCAGCACCTGACCGTTGGGCTTCCACAGCGCCGAAACCTTGGGGTTGGTGGACTTGCCGAAGCCGGAGTAGTCGTCCTGGCGCACGGCGGCCGTGAGCTCCACGCCCTTGATCACCGGCAGCAGCAGCTCGGCGTACAGGGCTGTCACGTCGCGCTTGGTGCCCAGCAGGACGTTGGTCTGGTCGAAGGGCGCCGCCACGATGATGCGTTGCAACGTCGGGTCTCGCTCGTCGCCGTTGAACTTGTACTTCTCGGTTCGCACGTCGACGCCCACCGCGGCCATGGCGGTGCCGCCCGGCAGCTTGAAGACCGGGCCCGAGACCGAGAAGTCGGTCTGCTCCACGGTGTACTTGCCGCCATACAGCACCACACCGCGGGCCGAGGCTTCTGCCAGCGCCGCCAGGCCGTCGGCGCTTTGCGTCTGGCCCGGGAACAGGAACACGTTGATGCGCCCGCTGTTCAGCGCCGGCACGATGCCCGCGCCGCCGTCGGAGGCGCCGGTGCCGGTTGTGCCCCGGAAATAGTAGCCGCCGCCAAGGGTGCTCTTGGCGTCCGAGGTGGCTTGCAGCACGCCGGCCTTGTAGTCCCAGCCGCCGAAGAACGGGCCTTCGGCGGTGAGCGCCCAGCGCGTGGTGTCGGTATCGGTCTCGATCTCGCGCGGGCCGCACTCGATGCAGCGCCAGCGGTAGGCGATGGGCGTGCCACGGGGGGCGGTGATCTCGCCCGGAAACGCCGCCACCAGGGCGTCGAACACCGCGTCGTAGGCCGCTGGCGACGCCGGGTTGCGCGGGAAGCGCAACTGCTGCGTCGTGGTGTTTGGCGTCATCTGCAGGTTCGAGAAGCGCTTGGCCGACTCGGTGCGCGAGCCCGCCAGTTCCAGAGCCACCAGGTGATCGCCCAGACGGCCGGTGGCGCGGGCCAGCAGCGTGGTGCTGGTGAGCGGCTGCTGCAGCACGGCGGCCCGGCCGGTATCCCAGGCGCAGGACAGTGCAGCGTTCGGCACGTCCCACAGCCGCTCGTCATACGGCGCCTGGCCGTCGATCGCGCCGCAGCCGGCCTGGCCCGGAAGGTCGAGGATGTTCAGGCCACCAGAGGCGCGCACCGTGGTGCTGCCCGGCACGAAGGGCGCATTGGTGGCGGCGGGAAAGATGGTGCCGGCGAGCGGAAAGATCGTGGCAAAGGGCGTACCCCGCGTGTCCACGCTCAAGCCGCGGTTGGGCTGGAAGGTGTTGACGAAGTCGCGCTCGTCGCCGCGCAGCGCCTTGTTGTCGCGCACGGATACCGAAGCCAGCACGTTGAAGCGGTCGCGCTCGAGGTCGCCGAAGCCGCCCGTGGCCGATGCGCTGTAGATGTTGCCGCCACCGGCCTGGGTGACGTCGGCGCTGGCGCGCACGCTGCCGCCGCGGAAGTCGGTGCGGGTGATGAAGTTCATCACGCCGCCGATGGCGTCGGTACCGTAGATGGCGCTGGCGCCGTCCTTCAGGATCTCGATGCGCTCGAGCGCCGCCATGGGGATCTGGTTGAGGTCGACGACGCCGCCGTTCAGACCGTGCGCGGCCACGCGTCGGCCGTTGAGCAGGATCAGCGTCGCATTGCTGCCCTGGCCGCGAAGGTTGGCGCTGGTGGCGCCGTTGTTGCCGCGCTGCGCGCCGCCCACGACGTCGGCATTGCTGGCCAAGTTGTCCAGACCGTTCCCGTTGGTCGTGAGCATCATCACCACCTGCTCGGCATTGGTGATGCCGGCCCGGGCGAGGTCTTCGAAGCGGATGATCTGGATCGGCAGCGCACCCTCGGCCGCGATGCGCTTGATGCTGGAGCCGGTGATCGTGACGCGCTCCGGCGCGCTCTGCGCAAAGGCGCCGCCGGCCATGCCGACGAGGGCCATGCTGGCGGCCAGGGTGGTGAGCTTGAAAGCCATGGACGGGTTCCTCGGGTGATGTTTGGAGTGCTGCAGGGAGCCGGCCTCGTGCACACCGGCCTTACGTGCCCCGGTCATGCAAGAAACAGTTCCACACAGTGTTGCCGGGCCGGGCGCCGATCGCCCATCGGGAATAACCTGCGGCTTTGCGTCCAGGCGACATGGAATTGCACATTGGCGTCAGAGCTTGTGAAGTATTCCGGCGCGTCCGAGCGGGCGTCCGAAACGGTGTCGATCTAGGCGCAAAGCGCAGCCGTAGCCCGGGCTACGGCGAGCATTTGCAACGACGAGCGGCGCCGTTTCGGGCGCACGAGCGGGTGTGGCGGAATGCTTCACAAGCTCTCAGCCGAGACTCTTGACGATGAACGGCCCCAGCCAGTTGGCCACGCCCAGCGGCAGCCGGCGCCAGCCTTCGATCATCAGGCGGTACTTTGCGTTGGTTGGGTTGTTCTGGGGCACGGTGTCGCGCTTGTAGAGGCGGTACTCGTAATGAAGGGGCTCGGGCTCGAAGCCCCAGTTCTTCTTGAAGTCGAACGGTCCGGTGCCGCGCTTGCTGCGGCCGTAATCGAAGATGGTGCAGCCGCGCGCCGCCGCACGGCGCATCAGCTCCCAGTATTTGAAGTCATTGGCCGCCAGACCGCGGGCGGCTTCGTCGTCGCCGGCATAGTAGGGCAGCACTTCGTCACGGAAGTAGAAGCTCACCACGCTCGACAGCAGCCGCCCCTCGGGCGAGGTGACCGTGAGCACTTCGCAGTCGGTGCCGAACTCGCGCTTCAGCGTCTCGAACCAGCGCTTGGGCAGCGCGGGCGTGCCGTGGCGGTGCACGTTATCGGCGTACAGCGCGAAGAAGCGCTCCATGCCGTCGTCGGGCGTGGCCACCAGGCCGTTCTTGGTGCCCTTGCGCACCATCGCGCGCTGCTTGCGCGGGATGGCGTTCATGTTGGCCTCGTCGTCGGCCGTGATGGCCTTGCGGAAAGTGACGTACAGGTCCTGCTCAGGCCAGTCGGGGTGGCGGCGCGTGGTGTGGCGCAGCTCCAGGTGCGGCACGTCGAGCTTGCGCGCCAACGCATCGGCCGCGGCCACCAGGGCTTCCGCGCTGGCCTCGTCGGCCGCCGCCACGCCGCCGTACACGCAAAAGGGCAGGCTGGTGAGTGAATTGCCGAACAGGCGGCTCTTCACATGCGCCAGCGGCAACACGCCCGTGATGCGGCCGCCCTGCGTGGCCTGCAGAAAGTGGGTTTCGTGGCCGAACACACTCTCGAGCGCCCGGCCCCAGCCGCTGAGGTGACAGAAGCGCGCCTCGGGGCAATCGCGCACGAAGGCGTCCCAGCGCGACGCCGCTGTGGCGTCGCCTACCGAAAGGCGATCGACCTGCACGCTGTTCACGCTTCAGCCGCGGGCCGTGGCCGGCGTGCGAGGGTGGGCAGCAGTGGCCCGGGTGGGCGGCCGGCTGGCGGCGCCGCCGCCGAGGAAGATCTGGTCCATGCGGCCCCAGCGGAAATCGGCCAGCAGCTGCTGCAGCCGGGTTTCCATGCGGCCGATATTCACGTAGTGGCGGAACCGGCTCTTCGCGTCGATGCCGGCCACGCGCGGCTGGCCGGCGTCGATCTCCCAGGGGTGGAAGTAGAAGACGGCCGACTCGTCGTCGTCACGGTTGACCTTGCCGATCATCCAGCGCGAGACGGCATACGGCAGCAGCCTGAAGTAGCCACCACCGCTGGACGGCAGGTTGCGGTTGAACAGCCGCAGCGTCGTCACCGGCACCTCGAGCAGGCCGTTGGGCAGCCGGTACGCAAAGCGCGGCGAATCGGGCATGCCGTAGTGGTCGTGCTTGATCGGGTAGATACTGCTGCTGTAGTGGTAGCCGGCCTCGGCCAGCGCGTCGAAAGCCCACAGGTTGGCGCTGCCGATCGAGAAGCTCGGCGCGCGATAACCGCGCACGGCACGGCCGCCCAGGTCTTCGAGGATGGCCTTGGCGCGGCTCACATCGGCGTGGAAGGCAGCGCGGTTGAGATCGCTCGCGCGCTCGTGGCCGTAGCCGTGGCTGGCCAGCTCGTGCCCCTGCTCGACGATGTCGCGCACCAGCTGCGGGTAGCGCTCGGCGATCCAGCCGAGCGTGAAGAACGTGGCCTTCACCTTGCGCGCGGCCAGCAGCTCGAGGATGCGGTTCACGTTGCGCTCGACGCGGCACTCGCGGGTGTCCCACTCGTCGCGCCGGATGTAGGGCGCAAACGCGGAGACCTGGAAGTAGTCTTCGACGTCGATCGTCAGGGCATTGATCGGCCCCGAAGGCGGCGGGGCCACGGGCTTGTGAACGGACTTGTGAACGGGCATATGAGCGGGCATGGCGCGGATTGTCAGCCTGCGCCTGCGCGCAGCCATCCGTACAAATCGGCAGCGATGCGCTCGGCGGCGCGCCCGTCCCAGTTTTCAGGAACGCGGCCACTCTTGCCGCGACCGGCCAGGATGGCGCTCACGCCGTCGCGGATGGCCTGCACGTCGCGCCCGACCATGGTGTTGGTGCCTTCGTCCACGGTGATGGGGCGCTCGGTGTTCTCGCGCATCGTCAGGCACGGCACGCCCAGGGCGGTGGTTTCTTCCTGCAGGCCGCCGCTGTCGGTGAGCACCATGGTGGCGCCGGCCATCAGGCCCAGCATCTCGAGGTAGCCCTGGGGCGGCAGCAGCGCCATGCGGCCGTGGTCGACCAGGTGCTGCAGCCCAAAGCGCTCGATATTGGCGCGGGTGCGCGGATGCAGCGCAAACACCAGCGGCAGGCGTTCCGATACTTCGCGCAGCACGCCGAGCAGGCTTTGCAGCGCGGCCGCGTCGTCCACGTTGCTGGGCCGGTGCAGCGTGACCACGCCGTAGCCGCCGGCGCCCTGCACCAGCGCCGGGCAGGCGCCATGCGCCGCCAGCGTCTCAGTGGGCTTCCTGGCGTAGGGCTTGTTGGACAGCAGCGAGTCGATCATCACGTTGCCGGCAAAACACACGCGCTCCTCGGACACCCCCTCGCGCAGCAAATTGGCCAGCGCGCTGCGCTCGGTGGTGTACAGACGGTCGGCGACCTGGTCGGTGAGCACGCGGTTGATCTCTTCGGGCATGCGCCGGTCCCAGCTGCGCAGGCCGGCCTCCACGTGCACCACCGGCACGCCCTTCTTCACCGCCACCAGTGTGCAGGCGAGTGTGGAGTTCACGTCGCCGACCACGAGCACGCAGCTGGGCTTGCGCTCGTCCATGGCGGGTTCGAAGCGCTTCATCACCTCGGCCGTCTGCACGGCATGGCTGCCGGAGCCGACCTCGAGGTTGATGTCGGGGCGCGGCAGGCGCAGGTCGGCGAAGAGCTGGTCGCTCATGCTGGCGTCGTAGTGCTGGCCGGTGTGCACCAGCAGCGCCGGCAGCGGCGGATCATGGGCGGCCAGCGCGCGCAGGATGGGCGCCATCTTCATGAAGTTGGGCCGTGCACCCACGATGCACATCACCGGGCCGTTCAAGGCGCTCATGCCGATTCCTTACTCGGCAGGGCCGTCGGGCTTCTTCAGGCCTGCCACCAGCTTGGACAACATGTCCAGGATCTGCAGGTTGGTGCGTTCCAGGCGCAACAGGCTGCGCTCCAGGCGCTGGAGCTGGTCGCCGCGGGCGTCGGCCGTCAGCGCGGCAAGCTGCTTGCTCATGCCTTCCGCGTCTTTGGGGTTGATGCGCAGCTGCGTCGGGTCGACATCCACCGAGGCACTGGCCAGGCCGCCGGGCATCGAGGGCTCGCCGCCCAGGAGCGCGGGCTGCGGCGCGGCGGCGGCCGGGCGTGCGGAGGCGGCGTTTTCCTGGGCGAACTCCTTCACCACGTCGGCCACGTCGGCCAGCGTCAGCGCGGTGCGGCCGGCGAGGAAGCCCGCCAGCAGCAGCCGGTCACACAGCGCGTTGATGCGCCGCGGGATGCCGCCACTGGCCTTCAAGATGGCCTCGAAGGCCGCCGGCTCGAAGCTGGGCTTGCCCTTGCTGCCGGCGCAGCGCAGGCGGTGCTCGATGTAACCGCGGGTTTCGTCCAGCTCGAGCGGGCCGATGTGGCAGGTGGCCGCCACGCGCTGGCGGAACTGCTCCATCTCGGGGCGCTGCAGGATCTCGCGGAACTCGGGCTGGCCGACCAGAAAGCTCTGCAGCAGCGCCTGGTTGCCGAACTGGAAATTGCTCAGCATGCGCAGCTCTTCCACCGCTCGCGGCGTGAGGTTCTGCGCCTCGTCGACGATGAGCAGGCAGCGCTTGCCCTTGCTCGTCTGGCTGATGAGGAAGGCCTCGAGCGTGATCAGCAGCTCGCTCTTGGGCACGTCTTTGACGCGGAAACCGAAGGCGGCGCCGACCATGCGCAGCGTGTCCTCGGCGCCGAGCTGGGTGGTGACGAGGTGGCCGGTGATCACGTTGCTGCCGTTGAGCCCCTCGATCAGGCTGCGCAGCACCATCGTCTTGCCGGCGCCGATTTCACCGGTGATGACAATGAACCCCTCGTTGCGCGAGACGCCGTACTCCAGGTAGGCCTTGGCCCGCCGGTGCTGCTTGCTGGCGAAGTAAAAGCTGGGGTCGGGGTTGAGCTGGAACGGCTTGGCCGTCAGCCCGTAGAAGGCTTCGTACATGGCGGCACCTAGAAGCGCATCACCAGCGATGCCGTGACGGCGGCCTCGCGGTAGGGGTCGGTGGCGCTGTTGAACACCGAATAGCGTGTCGACAGCGAGGCGTTGGTTCGGCGGCCGAGTTGCTCTGTCCAGCTCAGGGTTGCCGATTTCAGGTCGTTCGAGGGTTGCGTCGAGGTGGCCTTGGTCATCTGCCTCGAGCCCGTGGCCGTGAGGTTGCTGGTGGGGCTGACGCGATACGACACATTGGCACTGTAGCCATGCTGTCGCACGGGTTCGCGGGCGATGTCGCTGGCCGCGGCATCGATCACGGTGTTGGTCGAGCGACTGCCCTGGGCGGTGAAGCTCAGGCGCTGGCCGCTCCAGGCCCAGCTGAGCTGATGGCGTTCGATCACCGACACGGCCGCAGTCACGAAGCCGGGCTGCATCACTTGCTGCGGGTCGCCGCCCTGCGCCGCGAGCTGCTCGCGCACGAAGGCCTCGCGCGCCGCAGGGTCGGGGATATCGGCCGCGGACAGCGCCATCAGTTGCTGGAACTGCGTGATCGCTTCGAAACGGCTGCCAGGGCCGTTGCTGGTGTCGCGGTTGCTCGACCAGGAGAACGAGCTGCGCGGCAGGCGGTACTCCGCCACCACCGAATACCCGCGGCCGAAGAAACGGTCGTCGAGATCGGCCTGCAAGCGCGTGCGCGGCGAAGGGCGCCAGACGCCGCCCACGCCCCAGGTGTTGGTGCGCAGGCGATCGAACTCCTGCACGTCCTGCGATTCGGTGCCGCCGCGCGCGCTCAAGGACAGGTCGGCATCGGCCTGCCAGCCCAGCGTGGCGGTGGCACTGTCCGCGCTGGTGGTGCGGCCGACGCGGAAGTCGGTTTCGGTGCTGCGCGCCGACAGGCCCCAGGTGACCAGCGTGCCGGGTAGCGCCGACGACATCGACAGCGAGCCACCAGTCTGGATGTTGTCGCCCACCAGCGAGCGGCGGGTGTTGCCGGCCACCGCGTTCAGTCGGGCCTCGATGTTCACGGCGCCGGCCAGCACGCCGCGCAGCACCGGCGACAGGCTTGCCGTGCCGACCTCGCTGCGGTTCGGGTTGTCGGAGGCGCTGCTTCCCACCGATTGCAGGCCGAAGGCCGAGTTCGACTGCTGCGCAATCGACGCCGAACCGTCGATATAGAAGTGGCGAGGCACCGCCTCGGCCGAGAAGTTGGCCGACAGCCGGTTGCTGGCGTCGCTGCTGGGCTCCTGGCGGGAGCGTTCGGTCAGCGTCAGGCCGTAGTCGAAGGAGCCGGTGACGCGGCCAGTGCGGCTCTGCAAGCTGAGCGATGGCGTCACCCTGCCGATCCACTCGGCGCCATCCCTGCCCCCGAGGCGGCTGTTGATGTTGTAGCTGAGCTCGGTGCCCACGCCCGCCGACACGCCGACGCTTCGCGCCTGGGCCTCCGCCGGCAGCGGTGCCGCTGCGCCCGCTGCCAAGCTCATCACCCACAAAGGCCAGGCCGCCGGGTTCACCGGTCGTCGCAGAGCCGGTGGTTCAGATCGGGCTGGAAGTTGTTGGCGCATCCGGCGAGCGGCGCTCAGGACGAGCGGCTGTCAGCTTTGGCTGGCACCGGCGCACCGAGCGGTCCCTGCGCCGAACCCGCGGGTGCCCCGGCTGCGTCGGCGGGGGCGCCATCCGGGCCGCGCGAGCCATAGCCATAGCCATAGCCATAGCCATAGCCATAACCATGACTGTGAGCATAGCCCTCGCCATAGCCCCCGCCAGAGCCACTGCGCGCCTTGTTCAGCACGGTCATCTTGACCGGGCAGCTCTCAATGGCCGCGAGCGCCTGCTTC
>JBIJAP010000471.1:0-2914 GCA_044345715.1 Rubrivivax sp. | reverse complement strand
CCACCATGAGCTTCAAGATCACCCTCGAGCCCTCGGGCCTGCAGTTCGACGTCGCCGCCGACGAGGCTATCCTGCCCGCCGCCATTCGCCAGGGCGTGGGCCTGCCCTACGGCTGCCGCGATGGCGCCTGCGGCTCGTGCAAGAGCCGCCTGATGGCCGGCGAAGTGAAGCACGGCCCACACCAATTGAAGGCGCTGTCGCCGGCCGAGGCCGACGAGGGCTTCATCCTCACCTGCTGCGCCGTGCCGCAGACCGACTGCACCGTGCAGGCGCGCAGCGTGCCGGGCGCCGGCGAGTACCCGGTGCTGAAACTGCCCACGCGCGTGATCAGCATCAGCCGGCCGGCGGCCGACGTGGCGGTGCTGAAGCTGCAGCTGCCGGCAAACCAGAACCTGCAGTACCGCGCCGGGCAGTATGTGGAGTTCATCCTGCGCGACGGCGCGCGCCGCAGCTACAGCATGGCCAACGCGCCGCACCTGGTGGGCAGCCCGCCGGCCATCGAGCTGCACCTGCGCCACATGCCCGGCGGCAAGTTCACCGACCACGTGTTCAGCGCGCTCAAGGAGAAAGACATCCTGCGCATGGAAGGCCCCTTCGGCAGCTTCTTCCTGCGCGAGGAGTCCGACAAGCCCATCGTGCTGCTGGCCAGCGGCACGGGTTTCGCGCCGATCAAGGCGCTGATCCAGCAGCTGCAGCTCAAGGGCTCGCCGCGCCCGGCCGTGCTGTATTGGGGCGCACGCCGCCGCGCCGACCTGTACGAACACGACTGGTGCGTTCAGGCCGCCGCCGACATGCCCCACCTGCGCTACGTACCGGTGCTGTCGGAGCCGACAGCCGACTGCGCCTGGGCCGGCCGCACAGGCTTCGTGCACCAGGCCGTGATGGCCGACTGGCCCGACCTTTCAGGCCATCAGGTCTACGCCTGCGGCGCGCCGGTGATGGTGGAATCGGCCCAGCGCGACTTCGTGGCGCACTGCGGCCTGCCCGAGGCGGAGTTCTTCGCCGACAGCTTCACCTCAGAGGCCGACAAGCACGGCCCTGCCACCTGAAGGCTGGGCTGCCGCGACTTTCAGACGGGCGCGTTGCCGCTTCGACTCCAGCCGCTCCAACCCAACCGTCCGGCCAGAGAACGGCCGCCGTCTGTGACCGCGAGAGTCATTCCGCCCCCCCCCAGAACAGGGTGCCGTGGCAGCACAGAAGACGGGTTAGTCGGTAGATTTCTGCCCGTCAACGATAGGAGGGAGCCCGTCCATGAATCGCTTGCATTTGCCAGTCACCCGCCTCGCCACAGCCTTCGCTGCCACGCTGCTTTGCGCCGGCGCACCCGCCTGGGCGCTCCCGGGGGCAGTCTGGGAGGGCGCGGGTTGGACAGCCGTGCACGAGATCGTCGGCCAGACCTCCACGGCCACGATCGCAGCCGGTGGCAATCCGCTGTACATCCCGCCAATGCCCGCTTACAGCGGCGCCGTGGGCCTGCTGAT
This sequence comes from Rubrivivax sp., assembly GCA_044345715.1. GTDB lineage: Bacteria > Pseudomonadota > Gammaproteobacteria > Burkholderiales > Burkholderiaceae_C > Rubrivivax. Next base: position 1,433 of record JBIJAP010000471.1, on the reverse strand, counting down.
GAACTACGGCCCGGCTGGTTCGTTCGTTTGTTCGGGCAGCCTGATCGGCCCACAGACGGTGCTCACGGCCGCTCACTGCGTGAGCGACGGCACCGCCGCGCGTCCAATCTCCACCACTGTGTTCTTTTATGGCGGCACGGCCGATCCCTCGGTCTATGCCGGCGGCCCAGGCATCACTCAGATCCCGGTCAGCAGCATCTTCGTCAACCCGGCCTACAGCGGCGAGGTCGTCGACCAGAATGACATAGCCGTGCTCAACCTTTCGGCGGTGGCACCGGACTACGCCCCGATCTACGGCCTGTCTGGTCTTACCGACCTGACCAGCGTCAACCACATCATCGCCGGCTACGGCGTGCGATCGGACACCGGTGGGAGCGTGGGCTCCAACCTCGGGACGGGGCGGCTGCGCTACGCCGGCAATCGCTTCGACTTCCGCTTCGGCGACGCCGACTTCGAAGGCTACTTCGACGGTGCATTCGGACTCCAGGCCGTGGACCATGTCTGGATCTCCGACTTCGACAACGGCACGGCCTTCCGCGACGGCTCGTGCAACGTGGCCATCTTCGAGAACCCCAACGCGACAGCGATCTTCTCCAAGCCCGTTTTCACATCGGACAAGTACTGCAACACTGGCATCGGCTCCTTTGAGGGCATTGGCGGCGGCGGAGACTCCGGCTCGGGCTACTTCGTCGATGGCCAGGTGGCGGCTGTGCACTCTTTCGCTTTGTGGTACCGCGACGACGAGTCGACCAACCGCTTCGGCCAGCTCAAGGGTGCGGTCCCCGTCTACCAGCACCTCGACTTCATCAATGCATCGATGGTGCCCGAGCCCGCAAGCTGGGCGCTGATGCTCGGCGGTCTCGGCTTGGTGAGCGGCTGGGCGCGCAGCCGGCGTGGCCAGCGGGCGTCCTGACACCTTCGTCCTGTTCTTCGCTCGCCGCCAGCGCGGCGCCAGCGTCGGCCCGGTCGATCGATACGCAACTGGCAACGAGCCGGGCGCCGATAAACTCCGGGCCTGCTCTGCTCATCCCTGTTGCACCACTTCCCTCCCATGTCTTCCAACCGCCGCAGCAAGAACATCACCGAAGGCGTCGCCCGCGCGCCCAACCGCTCCATGTACTACGGCATGGGCTACACCGAGGGCGACTTCGGCAAGCCCATGATCGGCGTGGCCAACGGCCACAGCACGATCACGCCGTGCAACAGCGGTCTGCAGAAGCTGGCCGATGCGGCGATGGCCGAGCTCAAGGCCATCGGCGCCAACCCGCAGATCTTCGGCACGCCCACCATCAGCGACGGCATGGCCATGGGCACCGAGGGCATGAAGTACAGCCTGGTCAGCCGCGAGGTGATCGCCGACTGCATCGAGACCTGCGTCGGCGGCCAGTGGATGGACGGCGTTCTCACCATCGGCGGCTGCGACAAGAACATGC
>JBIJAP010000470.1:0-2916 GCA_044345715.1 Rubrivivax sp. | reverse complement strand
CAGCACGTAGGCGATGCGCGTGGCGAACACACCGCGCTCGCCGGTGAGCTTTTCGTGGATCTGGTCGGAGATGCGGTGCGCCGCCAGCCGCAGATCGGCTGCCGGCACCACGCTGCTCTGGCCGAGCAGGTCAGTGCCGCGCACAGCGTCCCACAGGCGCATGCGCACGTCGATGCGGCCATCGGCCAGCCGCGTGAGCGAGCCGGTCACCAGGGCGTCGGCGCCCTGGCCGCGGAAGGCAGGCAGATCGGGCGTGCTGCGCTCGTCGAGGCCCGGCGGCACGCCGATGATGCGGAAGGCCCCGCTGCGCTCGAGGTTGGCCTTGACGATAGCCGACAGCGCCGTGCCGCTGGCGGGCTCGTCGCGGAACGGCGCCAGTGCGATGGGGATCTGAGTGGCGCCGACGCCGGTGATCTCGACACGCAACTGCGCCAGTGCGGCCGCCGGGCCCAGCGCCAGCGCCGCGCCCGAGGCCTGCAGCCAGTGGCGTCGGTTCCAGGCCGCTTGTGGCGCGTGGTCTGCTTGGTGGGGAGGAACTGCTTGCATCACGTCGCCAGGATTGTAGGCAGCGCCCCCCGCAGGCCCGGCGACGAGGCGCCAGTGCACACGTCGATAATGCGGCCGCTTCCTTCAGAACCAGCCGAATGCCGTCTTTGCTGCAGCGCTTTGCGCGGATCAAGCCCTACCTCCGCGGAAGCCAGGCCGGGCTGGTGGCCGCCGTGGGCGGCGCAGTGGTCACGGCGATCACCGAACCGCTGATCCCGGCGCTGATGAGCCGCCTGCTCGACCAGGGCTTCACGGCCGGCACCTTGCAGCTGTGGATGGTGCCGGCGGCCATCATCGGCCTCTTCGCGATCCGCAGTCTCTCAGGCTTCATCTCGCAGTACGGCCTGGCCTGGACGGCCACGCGCACGGTGCTGAAGCTGCGCGAGCACCTGTTCGCGCGGCTCTTGGCCAACGAGCCGGGCCTGTTCTCGCGCAGCAGCGCGAGCAGCATGACCAACACCCTGGTCTACGAGACGCAGGGCGGCGTCACCACGCTCGTGGGCTGCCTGCTGACGCTGGTGCGCGACACGCTCACGCTGGTGGCGCTGATGGGCTACCTGCTGTGGTTGAACTGGCAGCTCACGCTGGTGGTGGCGCTGCTTTTCCCGGCCGTGGCGCTGGTGATGCGCGTGCTGGGCAAGCGGCTGCACCGGCTCACGGTAGAGGGGCAGAAGGCCACCGACTCGCTGGCCTACGTGGTGGAAGAGAACATGCTCGCCTGGCGCATCGTGCGCCTGCACGGCGCCGAGCCGCAGCAGGCCGAGCGCTTCTTCGGCCGTGCTGATGTCGTGCGCCGGCTCACGCTGAAGGGCGTGGTCGCGGCCGCCACCATGACGCCGGTGACGCAGATGCTCGCGGCCTGCGCCCTGAGCGGTGTCATCACGGTGGCGCTGTGGCAAAGCAGCCAGGGCGGCGCCACGGTAGGCAGCTTCGTCGCCTTCGTGATGGCCATGCTGCAGCTGATAGCACCGGTGAAGCACCTGTCGGACGTGATGGCGCCGCTGACGCGCGGCCTGGCCGCCGTGGAGCGCGGCCTCGACCACATCGAGCACACCGCCGTCGAAAGCGGCGGCACGCACGACGGCGGCCGCGCGGCCGGCGAGATCCGCTTCGAGAACGTGGGCCTGTCGTGGCGCGACGACGCACCGCCCGCGCTGGCCGGCATCAACCTCGTCATCCGCCCCGGCGAGGCGGTGGCGCTGGTGGGCCCGTCGGGCGCGGGCAAGACGACGCTGGTGAACCTGCTGCCGCGCTTTCTGCAGCCCAGCAGCGGCCGCATCACGCTCGACGGCGTGCCGCTGGCCGACTGGGACATGCATGCGCTGCGCCGGCAGTTCGCGCTCGTCAGCCAAGACGTGGTGCTGTTCAACGACAGCGTCGCGGCGCCGATGCCGCGCGAGCAGGTGCGCGCGGCGCTGGCGGCGGCCAACCTGCTGGAGTTCGTGGAGTCGCTGCCCGACGGCCTGGACACGGCCATCGGCCACAACGGCAGCCAGCTCTCGGGCGGGCAGCGCCAGCGCCTGGCCATCGCACGGGCGGTGGCCAAGGACGCGCCGGTGCTCATCCTCGACGAGGCCACCTCGGCGCTCGACAGCGAGAGCGAGCGCGCCGTGCAGGACGCGCTGGAGCGGCTGATGAAGGGCCGCACGACGCTGGTCATCGCGCATCGGCTGTCGACGATTGAAAACGCCGACCGCGTGGTGGCGCTCGAGGGCGGCCATCTCGTCGAACAAGGCACGCACGCCGAACTGCTGGCCGCCGGCGGCGTGTATGCGCGGCTGCACGCGATGCAGTTCAAGACCTGAAGGACACCGCCCGATGAGTACGCCCCCGATCAGCCGCTACCCCGTGCCCGAGCTGGCCGGCCTGCCCGAGGACCTGCGCACCCGCATCCTCGAAGTGCAGGCCAAGGCCGGATTCGTGCCGAACGTGTTTCTGGCGCTGGCGCACCGGCCGGTCGAGTGGCGCGCCTTCATGGCTTACCACGACGCGCTGCTGCTCAAGGATACGGGCTCGCTGACGTCTCAGTCGGGGTCAGGCCAAGGCCTGACCAAAGGCGAGCGCGAGATGATCATCGTCGCCACCAGCGCCGCCAACCAGTGCCTGTACTGCGTGGTGGCGCACGGCGCCATCCTGCGCGTCTACGAGAAGGCGCCGCTGCTGGCCGACCAGATTGCGGTCAACCACCGCAAGGCGCCGATCACACCGCGGCAGCGCGCGATGCTCGACTTTGCGATGAAGGTGACGACGGCGTCGCACGCCATCGACGAGGCCGACTTCGCGGCACTGCGCGCGCACGGCTTCGACGACGAGGACGCCTGGGACATCGGCGCCATCGCGGCGTTCTTCGGGCTCAGCAACCGCATGGCC
>JBIJAP010000469.1:0-2919 GCA_044345715.1 Rubrivivax sp. | reverse complement strand
CAGCGGCGCTGGCGCTGTCGTTCCTGTGCACGGGGCTGGCCTACATCCTGTTCTTCCGGCTCATCGCCCGCACCGGCACGACCACCGCGATGAGCGTGACCTTCCTGATCCCCGCTTTCGCGCTGCTGTGGGGCTTCGTCGCGCTCGGCGAGGTGCCCACCGGCACCATGCTCGTGGGCTGCGCCGTCATCCTGCTGGGCACGGCGCTGGCGACGGGTTTGCTGCGCTGGCCGCTACGCTGAAGGCACGCGCCGCTGGGGCGGCGGCTTGGCCAGGGCATCGACCAGCTGCGCCAGGCTCGCCAGGTTGTGCACGGGGCGGAAGTCGTCCACGTGCGGCAGCATCGCGCGGATGCCGCGCGCCTTGGGCTGGAAGGCCTCGAAACGCAGCAGCGGGTTCAGCCACACCAGGCGGCGGCAGCTCTTGTGCAGCCGATCCATCTCGAAGGCCAGGTCGTCGGCGGCCTCGTGCTCCAGGCCGTCGCTCACCAGCAGCACGGTGGCGCGCGAGCCCAGCACGCGGCGCGCCCAGAGGCGGTTGAAGTCGTGCAGGCTGTGGGCGATGCGCGTGCCGCCGGACCAGTCCTTAACGTTGGCGGTGCACTGGGCCACGGCGACGTCGGGGTCGCGCTGGCGCAAGAGCGGCGTCAGGCGCGTCAGCCGCGTGCCGAAGACGAAGGTCTCCACGCGCGGCCCGGCCTGGCCGAGCAGGTGCGCAAAGTGCAGCAGCATGCGCGAGTAGCGCGCCATCGAGCCGGAAATGTCGGCCAGCACCACCAGCGGCGGCACCACCTCGCGCACCGCGCTGTGGCGCAGCGGCAGGTAGTCGCCACCCACACGGCCGGCGGCGCGCAGCGTGGCGCGCACGTCCAGCCGCCCGGGGCGCGGGCTGGCCTCGCGGCGGCGCGTGGGCAGCGGCGCCATCGCCGGCTTCAGCCGCGTGAGCAGGCGCAGGGCTTCGCGGAACTCATCCGTGCTCATGGTCTCGAAGTCGGCCTTCTGCAGCCGCTCTTGCGCGCTCGAGGTGAGCGTGGCCTCGAGCTCGATCTCGGGCGGCGGCGGCGCCTTGGCCGGCTCGTCGCGCGTGCTGGGGAAGAGCGCGTCGCCGAGGCGGCGGTTCTCCTTCACCGGCGGCGGCGTGTTGGTGTTGACGCGCGGCAAGAGCAGCGCGCGCATGCGGCCGGCGAGATCGGGGTCGCGCCAGTACAGCGTGAAGGCCTGGTCGAACAGCGTCTGCTGCTCGTGGCGGCTGACGAAACAGGCCGAGAGCACGGCGTGGAAGTCGGCCTTGCCTTCGAGGCCGGCCACGGGCAACGCCTGCAGCGCGAGCTGCACGCGGTCGGTGCCCACCGGCAGGCCGGCACTGCGCAGCACGCGGGCGAAGTGCATCACGTTCTCGGCCAGGCGGCCGGGGGTTTGGCCGGAGGGGATCATCGGCGGCGTCGGGAAATGGACTTCGACAAGCTCAGTCCGAACGGTGGGGGAGGATCAAGGCTTGCAACCCGCACGTTCCATCCCACCTCCGTTCGGGCTGAGCCCGGTTTTCCGATCGCCCTGAGCCTGTCGAAGGGAGCCCACGCCACCGCTCACGCCGCCGCCGTGCGCGCCTGCTCGATCAGCCGCGCCACCTCGTCGTGGCCGACACGCGCGATGTCGTCCTGGTACTTGAGCAGCAGCCCCAAGGTGTTCTGCACCACCTCGGGATCGAGCACGATGGTGTCCAGCTCGCGCAGCGCGCGGGTCCACTCGATCGTCTCGGCCACGCCCGGCAGCTTGTACAGCTCGATCTCGCGCAGCCGCTGCACAAAGGCCACGATCTCGCGTGCCAGCCGCTCGGGCGCACCCGGCACCTTGCGGCGCAGGATCTCGAGCTCGCGCGCGGCGTCGGGGAAGCCCACCCAGTGGTACAGGCAGCGCCGCTTCACCGCATCGTGGATCTCGCGCGTGCGGTTGCTCGTGAGCACCACGATGGGCGGCGTGATCGCCTTCACCGTGCCCATCTCGGGAATGGTGATCTGGAAGTCCGACAGCACCTCGAGCAGAAAAGCTTCGAAAGGCTCGTCCGCGCGGTCGAGCTCGTCGATCAGCAGCACCGGCGGCACGGTGCGCGAGGGGTCGATGGCGTCGAGCAGCGCGCGCTTGACGAGGAAGGTGTCGGAGAACAGCCGCGAGGCCAGCGCGGCACGGTCTTCGGCCGTGGCATTGGCGCCCGATTCCGCCAAGCGGATCTCAAGCATCTGCCGCGCGTAGTTCCACTCGTAGGCCGCACCGGCCAGGTCCAGCCCCTCGTAGCACTGCAGCCGGATCAGCGGCCGGCCCAGCGCCGCTGCCAGCGTGCGCGCGATCTCGGTCTTGCCGGTGCCGGGCTCGCCCTCCAGAAAGAGCGGCCGGCCGAGCTTGAGCGAGAGAAAGACGACCGTGGCCAAGCGCCGGTCGGCCACGTAGTCGTGGGCCGCGAGCGCGGCCTCGACTTCGTCGATTGAGCGGGGCAGCTCAGCCAACGGCACGGGCCGCCAGCACCGGAACCAGGGCCGCGCGGTATTCGGCCGAGCCGTGCAGATCGGAGTTCATGCCCTCGGCGCTGACAGTGGCGCCGGCCAGCGCCGCGGCGCTGTAGTTGCCGCTCAACTTGGCCTCCAGCTCCGTGGCGCGGAACACGCCTGAACCGGCGCCAGTCACAGCCACGCGAACACCCTTCGGGCCCTTGCTCGTGAACACGCCGACGATCGAAAAGCGCGACGCCGGCTGCTTGAACTTCTGCCAGCCCGCCTTCTCAGGGACCGGGAAGCTCACCGCGGTGATGATCTCGTCCTCGGCCAGCCCCGTGGTGTACAGGCCCACGAAGAAGTCGTCGGCGGCGATGTCGCGGCGGTCGGTGTGCACCGTAGCGCCCAGGCCCAGCACGGCTGCGGGATAGCAG
>JBIJAP010000466.1:0-2970 GCA_044345715.1 Rubrivivax sp. | reverse complement strand
ACCCGCACCAAGCAGCTGACCAACTTCCGCGTCAGCGGCAAGGAAGACGCGATCAAGATCACGCCCCCGATCGACCTCACGCTGGAGTACGGCGTCGAGTTCATCGAAGACGACGAGCTGGTCGAGATCACGCCCAAGAGCATCCGCGTGCGCAAGCGTCACCTGAGCGAGCACGAGCGCAAGCGCGCCAGCCGCGAGAGCTGAGCCGCCGCCCTGCTCGGGCAAAGCCCCGCCCCGAGTTGACCTCTCGGTCGCCCCGAACCCCTCGACTGCCCGCATGACCCGACCCCAGGCCCTTGTCACGATGCTGGCCGTGACCCTGATGTGGAGCATCGCCGGTGTCGTGTCGCGCTGGCTCGAAGGCGCGGCGGCCTTCGAGGTGACGTTCTGGCGCAGTGCCTTCAATGCGCTGGGTTTGGTGCTGCTGCTGCTGGCGCTGCGCGGGCCGCGCCAGCTGATGGCCACGCTGCGCACCGGCGGGCGCGCGCTGTGGCTGTCGGGCGTGTGCTGGAGCGTCATGTTCACGGCCTTCATGGTGGCGCTCACGCTCACCTCGGTGGCCAACGTGCTGGTGACGATGGCGCTGGGCCCGCTGTTCACCGCGCTGCTGTCGCGAGCCGTGCTCGGGCACCGGCTCGAACTGCGCACCTGGGTGGCCATCGCGCTGGCGGGTGTCGGCATTGCCTGGATGCACGGTGCCAACGTGCAGGGCGGCGATGCGCGCCAGTGGCTGGGCACGCTGGTGGCGCTGGCGGTGCCGGTGGCGGGGGCCGTGAACTGGACGCTGCTGCAGCATCTCAAGTCGCAGGCGGCGCGCGGCGTGGAGTCGGCCGACATGCTGCCGGCCGTGCTGCTGGGCGCGCTCATCTCCGCCGGGCTGGCGCTTCCACTGGCCTGGCCCCTGCAGGCCAGCGCGCACGACATCGGCTGGCTCGCCATGCTCGGCGTCGTGCAGCTGGCGATTCCCTGCCTGCTGGCCGTGGCTGCGGCTCGGGTGCTCTCGAGCCCGGAGATCTCGCTGCTGGCCTTGCTCGAGGTCATCTTCGGCGTGCTCTGGGCCTGGCTGGGTGCGGGCGAGGCGCCCACCGGCGCGGTGCTGGGCGGCGGCGCGCTGGTGCTGCTGGCGCTGGCCGGCAACGAGGCCCTGGCGCTGCGGCGCGCGGGCCTGGCCACGGCCGGCTGAACCGCGGCGTCGTCTCGCGGGCTTCAGGGCAAGCCCCGTCCGCCGCCCGCGTGGGCCGGGTCTAGCATCGGCCGCCGGCGTGCCCTCCGAAACGCGCCATGGAGACCAGCCGATGAAGCAGCTCTCGGGGCTCGACGCCACCTTCCTGTACCTCGAGACACCCGAGATGCCCATGCATGTGGGCGCGCTGCACCTCTTCGAGCTGCCGCGCGGCACGCGCGGGCGCTTCGTCACCCGTCTGCGCGAGCACGTGGCCTCGCGGCTGCCGGTGACGCCGGTGCTGCGCCGCCGGCTGTGGTGGATGCCGCTGAACCTGGCGAACCCGGCCTGGGTCGATGCCGAACCTGACCTGAAGGCCCACATCTTCGAGATCCGCCTGCCCAAGGTGAACGGTGTGCTGCCGGGCCTGCGCGAGCTCGAGGCCCAGGTGTCCGCGCTGCACCCAGTGCTGCTGGACCGCAGCCGGCCGCTGTGGAAGTTCCACGTCTTCGAGGGCCTCGCGCCCGGCCCCAACGGCGAAAAGCGCGTGGCGCTGTATACCCAGCTGCACCACGCCGCCGTCGACGGCCAGGCCGCGGTGGCGCTGGCCAACGCGCTGCTCGATGCCACGCCGGAGCCGCGCGCCATCGACGTCAAGCCCTCGGGCCGCACGCGCGTGTTCAAGCTCGAGATGACCGAGATGCTGCGCGGCGTGCTCGGCCTGCAGGCGCAGAAGGTGGCCTCGATCGTGCGGAACCTGCCCGACACCGTGGGCACGCTGAAGGACGCCACGGTGCAGGCCCTCGGCAACAGCGCGCTGCTCGGGGGCGAGGGCGCCAAGTCCAGCGGCAACCTCACGCTCGCGCCGCGCACGCCGATGAACCTGTCGGTGACACGCGAGCGCGCCTTTGCCGCCGTGACACTGCCGCTGCACGAGCTGCGCGCGCTCGGCCGCATCCACGGCGCCACCGTCAACGACATGGTGCTGGCCGTGTGCAGCGGAGCGCTGCGCCGCTACCTGGCGCGCCGGCGACAGCTGCCGAAGAAGAGCCTCGTGGCCGCAGTGCCGATCTCGCTGCGCGAGAAGGGCGACACCACTGCCGACAACCAGGCCAGCATGAGCCTCATCAGCCTGGGCACGCACATCGCCGACACCGCTGAGCGTCTGGCCCACATCCGCGCGGCCTCAGCGGCCATGAAGTCGACGATGGGCGGGCTGAAAAAGATCCTGCCGACCGACTTCCCTTCCATGGGTGTGCCCTGGCTGATGGAGGCGGCGGCGTCGCTGTACGGCAAGGCGAGGGTGGCCGACCGCATTCCGCAGGTGGCCAACGTCGTGATCAGCAACGTGCCCGGCCCGCCGGTAGCGCTGTACATGGCCGGCGCGCGCATGCTCACCAACTATCCCGCGTCCATCATCGTGCACGGTCTGGCGCTCAACATCACCGTGCAGAGTTACGCGCACTCGCTCGACTTCGGCCTGATGGCCGACGGCGCCGCGATGCCCGATGTGCGCGAGCTCGCCGAGGCCGTGTCGGTGGCCTTCGACGACCTGCGCGTGCTGCCCCAGCCCGGGGACCCGGGCCATGCCGATACGCCCGAGCCCGGCGCCACGGTGCGCGCGGCCAAGAAGGCGGCCCGCGGCGTGGGCCGCAAGGTCGGCGGCCTGCTCACCGATGCCGTGACCGGTGCCGTGAAGGGCGCCGTCGGCTCCGTGGTGCAAGCGGCTGTCTCGCAGGTGACAAAGCCTGCTCGCAAACCCCGGGCTGGCGCGGTGCCAGCGCCCGTCAAGCGGCGTTGACAATCGG
>JBIJAP010000467.1:0-2970 GCA_044345715.1 Rubrivivax sp. | reverse complement strand
CGTAGCCGTAGGCGATGTGCACGATATCGCCTGGCCGGCCGCCGCTGGCGCGGATGCTGCGCGCCATGAGGTGGGCCCAGGTATCGATGTCGGCCTGCGTGTAGCCCACCACCGTGGGCTTGCCGGTGGTGCCGCTGCTGGCGTGGATGCGCACCACGCGCTCGCGCGGCACGGCGAACAGGCCGAAGGGGTAGTTCGCGCGCAGGTCGGCCTTGGCCGTGAACGGAAACTTCGCCAGATCGGCCAGCGTGCGGCAGTCCGACGGGTGCACGCCCTTGGCGTCGAAGGCCTGGCGGTAGTGCGGCACGTGCTCGTAGGCGCGCCGCAGCGTGGCCTGCAGGCGCTGCAGCTGCAGGGCTTGCAGCTCGTCGCGGCTGGCGCGCTCGATGGCTTCGAGTTCGCCGGGGTTCGGGGCCTTCACGGGCATCGCGGGTCTCCTTCCGTCTGCGGGCTCGCGGCCGGTGCTCAGCTGCCGCGCTGCTTGCCGATGGGCAGGCCTTCGACCACGGGCCGCCCTTTCATCGTGTAGCTGCGCCCGCGGAAGGCCGCCACGCGCTCGCCACGCTGGTTGCTCACGGCGATGTCGTACACGCCGGTGCGGCCGCTCTTGGCCACCTCGGTGGCCACGGCGGTGAGCAGATCGCCCTGGCGCGCCGCGGCGATGAGGTTCATGTCGAAGCCCGAGGCCACCGTCACTTCGTTGTAGCCGTTGCAGGCAAAGGCGAAGGCGCTGTCGGCCAAGGTGGTGACGAAGCCGCCGTGGCAGATGTCGTGGCCGTTGAGCATGTCTTCGCGCACCACCATCGTGAGCGTGGCGCTGCCGGGGCCGACGGCGAGGATCTGCATGCCGAGGCCGCGGCTGGCGCGGTCGTTCTCCCACATCGCGTCGCGGCAGGCTTCGGCCAGGGCGTGGGCGTCCATCTTCAGCGGTCCTTGAATTGCGCCGGCCGCTTGGCGAAGAAGGCGGCAACGCCCTCGGCGAAATCGTGCGCGCGGCCGAGTTCGCCCTGGGCCTGTGCCTCCCACGACAAGGCCTGTGCCAGGTCGGCCGGGGCCGAGGCATCGACGAGCCGGCGCGTCTCGGCCAGCGCGCGCGAGGGCATCTGCGCGAGCCTGGCCGCCAGCGCCTGCACGGCGGCGGCAAAGGCGGCGTCGTCCACGCACTGCCAGATCAGGCCCATGCGCTCGGCGGCCTCGGCGGGCAGTTTGTCGCCCGTCATCGCCAGGCCCAGGGCTCGGGCGCGGCCCACCAGGCGCGGCAGCAGCCAGGTGCCGCCGCAATCGGGCACCAGGCCGATCTTGCTGAAGGCCTGGATGAAGCTGGCGCTGCGCGTGGCCACGACGATGTCGCAGCACAGCGCGAGGTTGGCGCCGGCGCCCGCCGCCACGCCGTTGACGGCCGCCAGCACCGGCACCGGCATCGAACGGATGCGCAAGGCCAGCGGCTTGTAAAAGCGCTCGACCACCGCGCCGACATCGACGCCCTCGCCCCGCATCGCCGGGTCGGCCAGATCCTGCCCGGCGCAGAAGCCGCGGCCGGCGCCGGTGATCACCACCACGCGCACGGCGGGGTTGGCGGCTGCGGCGTCGAGCGCGGGCCGCAGCAGGCCGTGAAGTTCGGCCGTGAAGGCGTTCAGCGCAGCCGGCCGGTTGAGCGTGAGGGTGCACACCGGGCCTTCGTGCGCCACCAGCAGAGGGGGTTCGGACATGGGTGTGGGACCGCGTCGACGACAGGGACCGAATTATTCGACCGCTCGGTCGATGAATTCAAGCCCAGGACTTTCCCGCATCACAATCCTCCGCCCATGCCGACGGTGCCGCCCCGCCTGATCCTGCTCGCGCCCATGGAGGGCGTGCTTGACCACAGCCTGCGCGACGTCATCACGCGCATCGGTGGCATCGACCGCTGCGTCTCGGAGTTCATCCGCGTCACCGACCGTCTGCTGCCGCCGCGCGTCTTCCTGCGTCTGATGCCCGAGTTGCGCGAGGGCAGCCGCACGCCGGCCGGCGTGCCGGTGCGGGCGCAGCTGCTGGGATCGGACCCCGCCGTGCTGGCCGACAACGCGGCGCGGCTGGCCGAGATCGGCGCCGAGGGTGTCGACCTGAACTTTGGCTGCCCGGCCAAGACCGTGAACCGCCACCGCGGCGGCGCCGTGCTGCTGGACGAGCCCGAGCTGGTGCACGCCATCGTCGCCGCCGTGCGCCGCGCAGTGCCGGCTGGCGTGCCGGTGAGCGCCAAGATGCGCCTGGGCAACCAGGACGACGGCCGGCTGCTCGACAACGCGCACGGCATCGCCGCCGCGGGCGCGTCTGAGCTGGTGGTGCACGGCCGCACCAAGGTGCACGGCTACCGGCCGCCGGCCTACTGGGACCGCATCGCCACCGTGCGCGAGGCCTTGGCCGGCCAGGGCGTGCGCGTGGTGGCCAACGGCGAGGTCTGGACGGTGGACGACGCCGGGCGCTGCCTGGCCGAAAGCGGCTGCGACGCGCTGATGCTCGGCCGCGGCCTCGTGGCCGACCCCGGCCTGGCGCTGGCCCTGCGCGGGCTGGCCGCGCCCGGCTGGGCCGAGGTGGCCCCGCTGTTGCCGCGTTATGCCGATCTGGTGCGCCCGCGCGTGGAGCCGCGCCACCGCGCCGGGCGGCTGAAGCAGTGGATCAACCAGCTGCGCCGGCGCTTCCCCGAGGCGCAAACTCTTTACGAGGCCGTGCGCACGTTGCACGACGCCGACACGCTGGTGCAGGTGGTGCGGGCGATGACCGCACCGGGCAACGAACCCGCCCAGGAAAAAGCCCGCGTGTCTTGCGATCACGCGGGCTTTGTCTGAAAACGAGACTTCAGGCGGTGGTGACGGGTTCCAAACTTCCGCCCATTGTTGCGGCCGGTTCCCACCTGAGGTGCTTCGCAGTGTGCCGGGTTGTGGTGACGGCGATGTGACGAAAAGCGGGCGGAAACCGGGGCAATTGCGGTGC
>JBIJAP010000465.1:0-2976 GCA_044345715.1 Rubrivivax sp. | reverse complement strand
GGCGGCGCGGCCGGGTAGGCACCCGGCGCCAGCAGCCGCACATTGGCACGCGCTGCGGCGCGCACCGCAGCGACCAGACCGCTGGACTCGTCTTGCAGGAAATCGCGGAGGCCCAGCTTGGGCTTGGTGACGATCGACACCGCACCCTCGGCCAGCGCCTGCAGCGTGGTCGCGGCGCCGGCGGCGGTGAGCGTGGAGCACATCACCACCGGCGTCGGCCGCTCAGCCATGATGCGGCGCAGGAAGCTGATGCCGTCCATGCGCGGCATCTCGACGTCGAGCACGATCACGTCGGGCCACTGCGCGCACAGCTTGGGCCAGGCGAACAGCGGATCGCTGGCGCTGCCCAGCACCTGGATGCCGCCGCGCTGCAGCTGCTGGCTCAGGTGGGTGCGCACGACCGCGGAGTCGTCGACGATGAAGGCAGATACATTCATCGTCCGTCCTCAGGCCGCGGCCGCAAGCTGGTTGACCGGGGCGCGGCCGGTGCCGCGGCGCATCGTCACCTCGCCGGTGCCGACGTCCAGCGTCACCGTGCGCGGGATGTCCTCGCCGACGTCGATGCCCTGGAGCTGGAAGCCGTACTCGTCGAGCAGCTTCCAGCCCTGTTCGATGTTGCGCTCACCCACGTTGAAGCGGGCCATGCCGCCTTCGGGCAGCGTGTCGGCGCCGCCGTAGAGGTGGGCCTGGCAGTCGGCCGGGCTGCAGCCGGCCTCGCGCAGCAGCTGCACCATGCCGTAGACGGCCTCGTCGCCGTAGCGACCGTCCAAGGGGTCGCCGGCGCGGCGCGGGCGCTGCGGCAGCAGGTAGTGGCACAGGCCGCCCAGCCGCCGCTGCGGGTGCCACAGGGTGACGGCCACGCACGAACCCAGCAGCGTGCGCATCGTCGCCGGTGCCGGGCCGAAGCTCATTTGCCCGGGCAGGATGTGCACGATGCCGGGGCCGCGGGCAGGCACCGCCCAGGGCAAGGCGTAGCGCCGGCCCCCGCCGGCCGCACGGGCCGGTGGGGAGGAGGCATCAGGCCGCGACATGAACGGCAGGTGCCAGCGCGCGCAGCGGCAGGCCCAGCATCGACAAGGACTCGGCGTGCCCGGTGTAGAGCACCCCGCCGGGCTTGAGCCGCTCGATCACGCGGCGCACGATGGCGGCCTTGGCATCGGTCTCGAAGTAGATCAGCACGTTGCGCAGGAAGATCACGTCGAAGGCCGGCAGGTCCTTCGGCAAGGGCTGCATCAGATTGGCGACGCGGAAACTCACGCGCTCGCGCAGTTCACGCGAGACCAGCAACTGCCCGGCGTACTCGCCCGTGCCCTTCAGGCAATGGCGCTTGAGCAGCGGCGGCGGTGTCAGCCGCGCGCGGTCCAGCGGGTACAGGCCGCGCCGCGCCGCGTCGACGACCGCCGTCGACAGGTCGGTGCCGATGACCTGCCAGTGGGTGCTGCCGCGGGTCTCGGCCAGCACCATCGCGATGCTGTAGGCCTCCTCGCCCGACGAGCTGGCCGCGCTCCAGACCGTGTACTCGCCAGCCGGTGCCGCGTCGGCCCGCCGGGCCAGGTCGTCGAAGTGCTGCGGCTCGCGGAAGAAGTAGGTCTCGTTGGTGGTCAGCCGGTCGACGAGGCGCGTCATTTCCTCGGCGGGCGCGTGGCCCGAGCTCAGGCGCTCGACGTAGCGGTCGAGATCGCGCTCACCGGATTCTTCGGCCAGCTTTTGCAGCCGCCCGGCCACCAGCGCCTGCTTCTGTGGCCCCAGGCGGATGCCCGAGACGCGGTGGAACAGGTCGGTGACGGTGGCGAACGAGCGCGGCGAGAGGGTCTTCAAGCCACCGCCTCCATGCGTTCCGCGCTGGCCGCAGCCGGGCCGGTGCCGGCATGGCTGGCCACCAGGTTCTGCAGCTCTGACTCGGCCAGCACCTGCGACAGCTCCAGAACGCCGACGACGAGCCCTCGAGCCCGCGCAATGCCGCGCAGGAACCGGGGCTCAATGGCCGTGCCCAGCGCCGGCACGGGCTCCAGCGAGGCCGCGGGCACCTCGAAGACTTCGTGCACGGCATCGACGAGCAGGCCCACGGGCCGGGCCGCGCCGCTGCCGTCCACCGAGGCCGTCTCGGCCACGACGATGCAGTTGCGGCGGCCGGCGTTGCAGGCGCGGTCGCTCAGGCGGGCGCGCAGGTCGAGCACCGGCACGACGGCGCCGCGCAGGTTCATCACGCCGCGCACGAAAGCGGGCGTGCGCGGCACCGGCGTCAGCCGGCCGGTCTGCAGAATCTCGCGCACAGCTGAGATCGGCAACGCGTAGGGCTCGTCGCCGACGGCCATGCGCAGCAGCGCCACGCTGCCGGCGCCGGGCTCGGCCGCATCGGGCTCGGAGGGCCGGGTGGGGGTCATGGTCGCGACTCCATCGAAAGGCTCGGCACCTGCCTCAGAACCGCGTGAAGGCGGACTCGTCGACCGTCGCGAGCGCGGCCCGCGGCTCGGGCCGCGCGCCGGCGCGGTCGGCCTGGCGAGGCGCCGGCGGCTGCAGGGCCGGCTGCGCGCGTGTCTTGGCACGGGCCGCGGCCTCGCGCGGGGTCGACGCCATGCCCGCCACGTCGTCGGCCAGGCGGAAGCGGCTCATCAGCGCCTGCAGCTGCTCGGCCTGCGCCGACAACTCCTCGGCCGTGGCCGACAGCTGCTCGGAGGCGCTCGCCGTCTGCTGCGTCGTGCCGTTGAGGTGGTTCATAGCGCCGGCGATCTGCGTCACGGTGTCGTTCTGCTCGCCGCTGGCGGCCGCGATCTCCTGCACCAGTTCGCTGGTCTTGCTGATCGACGGCACCATCTGACCGAGCAGCGCGCCGGCCTTCTCGGCCAGTTGCACCGACGAGCCGGCGAGCGCGCCGATCTCCTGCGCCGCCACCTGGCTGCGCTCGGCCAGCTTGCGCACCTCGGCCGCCACCACCGCGAAGCCCTTGCCGTGCTCGCCGGCCCGTGCCGCCTCGAT
>JBIJAP010000464.1:0-2977 GCA_044345715.1 Rubrivivax sp. | reverse complement strand
TGGACGCTGATCCTCGGCGTTGTGGTTGCGACGCCTTTCTACTATCTGATGATCGTCACCGACACCCGGCCAGCAACTGTCCCGCAGGTGTCGCTGACGAATGGCTCCAAACGCGTCGTTTTCCAAGGCATGCAGCACATCGGCTCCGAGCGCTTCTACCAAGCCGTTATCTACGACGTAGAGAAGGCCTTGTCAGAGGGTTATGTGAGCTACTACGAAGGTGTGCAGACCCCCACGCCGGAATCCAAGGCCTTCTTTGAAAAGCTGTCGCGCGAACTCGTGGGCGGCAGCGACCTGAGCGGAACGTACAAGTCGATCGGTGAGGTCTGCGGGATGAAGTTCCAGCTCGACTACTTCGGCCTGCTGGACGCCGACAAGGCCGAGCATCCGAAGCGCCACCTCGTTGCCGACGTCGACGCCATCGAGCTCAAGGCGGAATACGAGCGCCTGATGCGCGAGGATCCGGCCTTTGCGACGGCGCATGCCAACGACTTCCAGCCCAAGCCTGCCTCGAACGACAACGCGTTGACGCTGAAGCTGGTGGAGTGGTTGAAGCGCGGAAGCGCATCACAGAAGGCACTCGGCGGCGTGACCTGCCGGGGGCTGTTCACGCTCAACCAAGCCATCGCCAGCACGGCGCCGGGCCGGATGGAGCCGCTGATCCTGGACTTCCGCAACCGCGCCCTCGCGCAGCGCATCATGCAGGCGCCGGACGACAAGATCTTCATCACCTACGGGGCGGCGCACCTGCCCGGCCTGGTGGCTGAGTTGCGCAAGCTCGACCCCAAGTGGGCGGTCGGTTCGGTGAAGTGGCTGCGCACCATCGAGGCCCCCGAGCACATCGAGGGGCAGTTGCGCGGCCTCGACAACTGATCCCTGCGATCGACACCCTCCGGAGAATTCAATGATGACGGTATCTTCACGCCCCGCGTGTGGCCTGGCCCGCAGCCTCCTCGCCGCGAAGCCGGCACGCGCGCTGTTGCCGCGCCTCATGCTGCTCGGGATCACGGTCGGGGCCGTCCTGGCCGGCAGCCCTGCTGCCCATGCTGCGGCCTTCGCCAGTGCCAAGTGGGGTGCGGCATGGCAAACCGTCGACTGCAAGACCTTCGACCTGCCTGCCGCCGTGGCGGCCAAGTCGGACTGCGGCTACGTCACGGTCCCGGAACAGCACGCATTGCCTCAGGGGCGCACCATCCAGCTTGCAGTTGTGCGCATCCGCAGCACCAGCAAGAACCCTGCTGCCGACCCCCTGTTTGTTGAACAAGGCGGCCCGGGTGACTCCACCATCGGCGTGATCGTCAATTGGGCAGTGCCGTCTCTGCCCGAACTGCAAGCCGTCCTGAGAAGCCGCGACCTCGTCTTCGTCGAGGAACGGGGCACGCGGTATTCCAGGCCTTTCCTGTCGTGCCCGGAGTACGACGCCAAGAACATCGCCATCGCCAAGGGCGAGATGGCCTACACCGACCCCAGCTGGTTCAAGACCTGCCACGAGCGTTTCAAGGCGCAGGGCATCAACCTCAACGCCTTCAACACCCGCGAGAACGCAGCGGATGTCTATTTCGTCGCAGAGACCCTGGGCTACCGGACGTTCAACTACTACGGGGTTTCCTACGGCACGCTGCTGGGGCAATACGTCATCGCCCAGGCGGACAAGCACACGGCGAAACTCCGCAGCGTGATCCTCGATGGCGTCGTCCGGCCAGACATCGACTTCAATCTGGCGGGGGGCCACTCATTGAGCTATGCCCTTCGCAACCTGTTTCACGCCTGCGCCCAGGATCAACGGTGCGGCCAGGCTTATCCCAAGCTCGAGCAGAAGTTTCTGGCCCTCGTCGACCAGCTCAACCAGAAGCCGGCTGCCCTGACCCTGACCACGCCGTTGAGCAAGCAGGCGGTCGTGACCCAAGTTGACGGCAATGCCTTTGCCACGGCCCTTCTGGTTGCGCTGCTTCGACCCTATTCCGGCAACACCGCCCGCGGCACGTCCATCCCCAAGTACATCCAGGCCGCCAGCCAGGGGAGCTTCGGCTGGGTCGCAGACAACCTTTCAACAGACCTGGAAAGCAGTGACGGCAGCGCCAAGGGGATGTACCACAGCGTGCTCTGCGCTCGGGCCAAATCGGTGCAGGCGACGCCCTCGCAGGTTTTGCCGCCAGCCTTTGCGCAACTCGTACCTTGGGGCATCCGCGAAGGTGAGACGGTGGCGAAGGTCTGCGCCATTCTCCAAGCCGACTTAAAGCCACCCTTTGTCTACGAAAACCCCGAGATCCCCACGCTGGTGTTGAACGGCGCCTACGACCCTGTGACGCCCCAGCCTTACGGGGAAGCCGTGGCAAGGAACCTGAAGAGTGCCTATGTCTACACCTTCCCCGGCCTTGGGCACGGGTCGTTCTTTCCGCCGCCCGGTATGCCGGCGACAGACTGCGTGATGCAGATCGCCACCGACTTTCTTGCCAAGCCCAGGCAGGCGCCCAACAGCAGTTGCCTCACTCAGATCAAGCCGCTCTTCGTGGTGGAGTAAGCCTTGGTGCGTGGGGCGGTGTTCATTGGCGTCTGATTCCAGCGCCAGTGCCAGGGCCATCGGGTCGGCGCGCCACCACGGCGCAGGCGCTGTCTCGTCGAACCCGAACCGCGCGATATCGGCAGGGGTCATGCGAACCTTGAATCGGGGCCGGATGGGCCATGCCGGTGTCGGGGTCAATTCCTGAACTTTCACAAACTACTGAAAATGCAGTCATCGTTGCGTCTGCCGAAAGAGCCGTGGAGCCGCACCGCATGTCAACCGCCCTCACGCCCCTGGTCCGCAGCTTCGTCTCGCACTTTGGCGAGATGGGCAGCCGCTGGGGCATCAACCGCACCGTCGGGCAGATCTACGCGCTCATCTACGTCTCGTTGTGAACGCTGGTCAGGAACCGCGCCTATTGGCTGGTGAGGTGGCGGATTTCATCTTGAGCTGATCGACCGGTGGGTTGGTAGG
>JBIJAP010000463.1:0-2985 GCA_044345715.1 Rubrivivax sp. | reverse complement strand
GAAGAGGTAGGGCAGCAGGATCATTGCCGTCGACAGCGAGATCAGCGCCAGGTACGAGGCCTCGGAAACCAGCGTCAGCAGCAGGAACAACTGCACCATACCGTTGGTGAGCCACAGCGCGTGGGCCGGCACACCGCTCTTGGCGGACTGCCCCAGCCAGGCCGGCATCACGCCGCCGCCGGCCGGCGTGAACAGCGACTCCGCGGCCAGCAGCATCCAAGCGAGGAAGCCCCCGCCCACCGAGACGATGAGCCCGACGTAGATGAGCACCGCGCCCCAGGTGCCGACGGCCTTTTCGAGCACGCCGGCCATCGAGGGGTTGGGCAGCCCGGCCAGCACCGGCTGGCTGACGACGCCCAGCGACAGCAGCGACACCGCCATCAGCAGCGCCAGGCAGATGAGGAAGCCGATGACGGTGGCGCGGCCGACGTCCTGCCGCCGCTGGGCGCGCGCCGAGTACACGCTGGCGCCCTCGATGCCGATGAACACCCAGACGGTGACGAGCATCGTGCTCTTCACCTGGTCGAGCACCGAGCCGAGCTCGGGCGTGCCCCAGAAGTCGATGCGGAAGGTGCTCAGCTCGAAGGCCATCGCCACGAGCACGATGAACAGCAGCAGCGGCAGCAGCTTGGCCGCCGTGACCACCGCGTTCAGCACCGCCGCGCCCTGGATGCCGCGCAGCACCATGAAGTGCACCGTCCACAGCACCAGCGAGGCGCCGGCAATGGCCGCGGGCGAGTTGCCGGTGCCGAACACCGGGAAGAAGTAGCCCAGCGCACCGAAGGCCGCGACCAGGTAGCCGACGTTGCCGATCCACGCGCTCACCCAGTAGCCCCAGGCGGCGTTGAAGCCGACGTACTCGCCCGACAGGGCGCGGGCATAGGCGTACACGCCGTTGTCGAGCGCGGGTTTGCGCATCGACAGCATCTGGTACACGCGCACCAGCAACAGCATGCCGATGCCGGTGACGACCCAGCCGATGAGGATGGCCCCGGCACCCGCGCCGGCGGCCATGTTCTGCGGCAGGCCGAAGATGCCGCTGCCGACGATGGAACCCACCACCAGCGCGACCAGCAGGCCCAGGCCCAGCTTGGCCGGCCCCGCAGCGCCTGTCGGCAGCGGCCGTACGCCGGTGGTGCTCATCGCGCGCAGGCTCGGTGGCAGGGGTTCGATGCATTCATGGGCACGCTCCGGCAAATCTTGGGTGAAGAGTGCGGTGGGTGCCGGGTGGCGTCGGTTCGGCAGCGCACCCAGACCTTGCAAGCCGTAGCCGGCCCAGCGACTCTCGGGCGCTCAGAAGGCCGCGCCCGCTGCGGGCCGCGGCTCGAAGGCGAGCTCGCGCGCCAGCCGGCGCCAGGCGTCGCGGGCGGCTTCGTCGGACGCGGGCGGCAGCACCACCTCGAGCTGCACGTACAAGTCGCCTGCCTCGCGGGCCGGAATGCCACGCCCGCGCAGCCGCAGGCGACGCCCGGTCTGCGAGCCGGCCGGCACCTGCATCGCCACCGGGCCGGCGGGTGTCGGCACCTCGACCTCGGCGCCGAGCACGGCCTCCCAGGGCGCCACCGGCAGCGTGAGGGCGATGTCGCGCCCGTCCACACGCCACATCGCATGCGGCGCGAACGCGACCTCGAGGAACAGGTCGCCCGCGGGTGCGTCGCCCACGCCGGCCGCGCCCTGGCCGGCGAGCCGGATCTGCTGTCCGGCCCGGATGCCCTTCGGAATGGCCACCTCCAGCGTGCGCTCCTGCATCACCACCTGGCCGTCGCCATCGAGCGCCGGGCGTTGCAAATGGAGGGACCGTGTGGCGCCCCGGAAGGCGTCTTCCAGGGGAACCTCGATGCCGGCGTGGTGGTCCTGCCCGCGCCGGCGGGCGGCCGCTCGGGGCTCGGGCCCGGCGCGGCCGCGGCGCGCCTCGCGATGTGCGGCGCCGAACAGGGCCTCGAAGAAGGCGCTGTGGCCACCTTCGTCGGCCGTACTGCCCGGCGCACCGCTGAACTCGAAGCCGCCGTTCCAGCCCGGTGGTGGCTGGAAGGGCTGGCCCTCGGGCGGGCCCTTGCCCAGCTGGTCGTAGGCGGCGCGGCGCTCGTCGTCGCGCAGCACCTCATAGGCCTCGTTCAGCGCCTGCATGCGGGTGGCGCCATCGGGCGCGGGGTTGATGTCCGGGTGGTGCTGGCGCGCCAGGCGCCGGAAGGCCTTCTTGATGGCGGCAGGGCTCGCCGAGCGTTCCACGCCCAGCACCTGGTAGTAGTCCTTGAATTCCATCGCCCGGTTGGCGGCTGTCAGGCTCTCAGAGGCGACGAAACCGCTCGGCGCGATCGAGCAGGCTGCGCATCGCCTCGGCGGCGCGCAGGGTCAGCGGATGGGGCGTGGAACCCGGCCGCGGCGAAATGAAGCCGGCCATCTCCAGGGCCGTGGCGCGCTGCTGCTCGCTGGCGTCGGCGAGCAGCGCGATGACCAGGTTCTCGAGCGCGATGACGCGCACGCGCAGTTGCACGCCTTCGGCCGAGGCCAACGGTGGCTCGGCAGCAGGGGGCAGGCCCAGTTCCGAGCCGCCTTCGTTCTCCCACGTCGACACCGCGAGCCGGCGTGCCTGGGCTTGCGGGCTGGGGGCCAGGGGCGGCTCGGAGGGAAGTGCGTTCACGGCCCGAGACTGGGCCGCGCAGGGTGCAGGGTCTGTTCGACAGCGCACGCAATCGCGGCTGCGCCGCTGTTCGGTACAGCACAGCGCGGCAGCGGGGCCGCCGACAGACTGCGCCGATGAGTCTTTTGCGAACGCCCCACCACGCTCCCGCGGCTGCCTCAGCCGCAGCCCCGGCACCGGCCGATGCGCCAGCCGACGACCCTTCGCTGCGCGACGCGGCCGAGCTGTGCCGTGCCCTCGCCACTGACCCGCAGCAGGGTCTGGCGACCGACGAAGCAGCTCGGCGCCTGCAGGCCGACGGCCCCAACGAACTGCTCGCGGCACCCGCACGCCCGTGGTGGCGC
>JBIJAP010000072.1:0-11784 GCA_044345715.1 Rubrivivax sp. | reverse complement strand
AACTGACTCACGGCAACTGTTTGAGCGCAGCGGGCGCAGCCCGCGTAGCGAGTTTTGCCGTGCGCCCTCAAGTCGAGCAGCACAGGCCAGCCGGCCCGCAGGGCCGCCCGCTTCAACTCACGCCGCAGCCCCCGCCCGCACGGCCCTTTGCTGTCGCGATGCTTCGAGTGCGAGTGTCTGCGCGGCACCAGGCTTCGACAGGCTCAGCCCGAACGGAGGGGAGGGCCTCGACGGGCTCAGCCCGAACGGGGGAGATGGCTTCGGCAGGCTCAGCCCGAACGGAGTCCTGGCGCGGGAGGAACGTCGGCGAAGAGCCGTTCGCCGCCGGCGTTCCAAGAGCCAGGCGCGCCCCATCGGCGCGCCAACAAGCCGAACCCAGCCCTCGATGAGGACGTCGCTCAGGTACCGATCACCCCGCCGTCGGCCTTGCGGATCACCACCGTGGCGCTGCGCGGCCTGCCGTCGGGGCGCTGGTCGGGCCAGTTGCTCACGCGGCGCGGCGCTGCCGGGTCGCTGCGCTCGCTCGGGCTTTCGCCGGGGTGCTGGATGTTCACGAACATCGTGCGCCCGTCGGGCGTGGCGGTGGCACCCGTCACCTCGCAGCCCGCCGGGCCGGTGAGGAAGCGGCGGATCTCGCCGGTGGTCGGGTCGGCCGCCAGCATGGCGTTGTGGCCCAGGTTCTGCAGGTCGCCCCGGCCCATGGCGCTGGTGGACATGTCGGTCTGGATCCACAGCACGCCGCGCGCGTCGGTCCATATGCCGTCGGGGCAGGAGAAGGCGTCGCCCTTGACGTTGCCCTTGGCATCGGCGCGCTCCAGCGCCGGGTCGCCGGCCAGAACGAAGTGGTTCCAGGCAAAGCCCAGGCCATCGAAATCGCCGTCTTCCTTCCAGCGGATGATGTGCCCCATCGAGTTGTTGGCGCGCGGGTTGGCGGGGTCGACGCCCGGCTGGTTGGCGCCACCGCGGTTGCTGTTGTTGGTGAGCGTGCAGTACACCCAGCCGGCCTTGTCGATGTCGATCCACTCCGGCCGGTCCATCTTGGTGGCGCCGAGCAGGTCGCTGGCCTGGCGCGGCTTGATCAGCACCTCGCCCTGGTCGGCAAAGCCGTTGGCCGCGGTGAGCGGGCCACTGCCGTGCGTGAGCGGGATCCAGCGGCCGCGGCCGTCGGCGTCGAAGCGCGCCACGTACAGCGTGCCGTGGTCCAGCAGCGTGGCGTTGGCTGCCGCGCCACCGGGCTTGACGGCGTCGCGGCTGACGAACTTGTAGATGTACTCGAAGCGCGCGTCCTCGCCGCTGTACACCACCGCGCGGCCGCTCTTGGTGAGCGCCACCGTGGCGCCTTCGTGCGCGGCGCGGCCCAGCGCCGTGCGCTTGACGGGCGTGCTGCTCGGGTTGTTGGGGTCGATCTCGACGACCCATCCGAATCGGTTCGGCTCGTTCGGGTGCCGGCTGGCATCGAAGCGCTCGTCGTGCTCGTGCCAGCGGTAGCCGACCCGGTCGCCAGGGCGCAGGCCCCAGCGGGTTTCGTGGGCGTTGGGCTGCTCGGGACCCTTGAAGTAGAAGATGAAGTTTTCTTCGCAGGTGAGGTAGGTGCCCCAGGGCGTGATGCCGCTGCCGCAGTTGTTGAGCGTGCCCAGCGGGCGCATGCCGCGCGCGTCGGCCCGCGTCTGCAGCAGCGCATGGCCGGCGGCGGGGCCGCCGAAGGTCATGGGCGTGCTGGCGGTGATGCGCCGCGCCCAAGGGCTGGGCTTGACGATCTCCCAGCGCGCGCCGCGGTTCTCGACCTCGATCACCGAGACGCCGTGCGCGGCCTGCGACTTGCGCACCTTCGCGGCTGTCCAGGTGGCCATGCCGTCGGCGTGCAGCAGGCCGTCGTCGGCGTACTCGTGGTTCATCACCAGCAGGCCGGCGTTGCTGCTGTCGGGCGTCAGCGGGTGGCGGAAGAAGTGAATGCCGTCGTGGTGCATGCCCAGCTGCGTTTCTTGTTCGGCGGCGGTGTTGCTGCCGTCGAACTTGAAGGCCGGGTCTTCGCCCGACAGGCCCACGGCCTCGCCCCAGGGCGCCAGCACTTGCGCGATGTAGCCCTCGGGCACCGTCACGGCATCGGCCGTGGACACCGGCACGCTCTTGAAGCCCAGCAGCGGGCCGCTGCGGCTGGTGGCACCCCCCGTGGCACAGCCCGCCAGCGGCGCGAGCAGGCCCGTGGCGGCGGCGGCCAGGCCACCGCGGATCAGCGTGCGGCGGCGCAGGTCCGACACCTCGTGAATGCTGAGGTTGGAGGAGCGGTTGCTGTCCTCCATGCGGTCGTAGTCCTTGGCCATGTTGCCGTGCTCCGTCGTTTGTGGGGTCCCGGAGGGTGGCCCGGCTTCGTGAAATCCCCGTGACAAACCCACTCGGCGGAGTGCCGTTCGGCCCCGGGGCGGCATGGCGGTGCGGCCGTCTATGCTGGCGCATGGCTCTGCGCATCACCCTGACCTCGCTGCTGGTGCCCGGCTACGACGAGGCCCTGCTGTTCTTCACCCGCGGCCTGGGCTGGCTCTGCCGCGAAGACACGCCAGGGCCGGGCGGCAAGCGCTGGCTGGTCGTCGGCCCGCCTGGCGGTGGCGCCGGGCTGTTGCTGGCCCGGGCAGCCAACGACGAGCAGCGCTCGATGATCGGCCGCCAGGGAGCCGGCCGCGTCTGGCTCTTCGTGCACAGCGACGATTTCGACGCCGATCTCGCCCGCATCGAGGCCCACGGTGGCCGCCGCGCCGAGGCACCGCGCACCGAGGCCTACGGCCGCGTCGTGGTGTTCACCGACCCGTGGGGCAACCGCTGGGATCTGATCGAGCCCGCCGCCGATGGCAGCTGACCGCACCCCGCAGGCGCCGAGGACTATCCTCAGCGCATGAAGCTCCCGACACAGGGCTTGGCCTTGCTGGCTGGTGCCACCGGCCTGGTAGGCCGCGAGATCGCGCTGCAGTGGCCCGGGCCGATGCAGTTGCTGGTGCGCCGGCCGATGCCGCTGCCGCGGCCGGGCCTGGCGCTCCAGGTGGTCGACTTCACGGCCCTGCCCGCCCTGCCGCCGGCCGATGTGGCCTTCTGCGCCCTCGGCACCACCATCAAGGTGGCCGGCTCGCAGGCCGCGTTCCGCGACGTCGACGTCGATGCCGTGCTGGCCTACGCGCAGGCCTGCCGCGCCGCGGGCGTGCGCCGCTTCGGCGTGGTGTCGGCGCTGGGCGCGAGCGCGCGCTCGGGCAACTTCTACAGCCGCGTCAAGGGCGAGGCCGAAGACGCCTTGCGCGCCGTTGGCTTCGAGCAGCTCGTCATCGCCCGCCCTTCGCTGCTGCTGGGCGACCGCCACGCGCTGGGCCAGCCCACGCGCGCCGGCGAGCAATGGGGCGAGCGCCTCGCCGGCTGGCTGGGCCCGCTGGTGCCGCGCGGCCTGCGGCCCATCGCGGCGGCCACGGTGGCGCGGGCGCTGGTGCGCACCGTGCCGATGGCCGCCAGCGGCGTCACCGTGCTCGACTCGGCCGCCTTGCAGGCCGCTGGAGCCTTGCCATGAAGATCCACTTCCTCGGTGCCGCCGATGGCGTGACCGGCTCGCGCCACCTCGTCACCACCGCCGGCGCCCGCGTGCTGCTCGACTGCGGCATGTTCCAGGGCTACAAGCTGCACCGCGAGCGCAACTGGGCGGCGCCGGGGCCGCTGCGCGAGGTCGACGCCGTCGTCATCAGCCACGCCCACCTCGACCACTCCGGCTGGCTGCCGGCCCTCGTGCGCCACGGCTGGCGCGGGCCGGTCTACGCCAGCCCCGGCACCATCGCCTTGCTCAAGGTGCTGCTGCTCGACGCCGCGCACCTGCAGGAAGAAGACGCGCGCCGCGCCAACCGCTACGGCTATTCGCGCCACGAGAGGGCGCTGCCGCTGTACTCGCGCGCCGATGCGCTGCGCGCGCTGGCGCTGCTGGTGCCGGTGGCGCCCGGCCGCGAGTTCAGCCCCGATGGCGCACTGGCCCGCCACACGCTCACGCTCACGCCGGTGGGCCACCTGCTCGGCGCCTGCGCGGTGACGCTGCGCGAGCCCGGCCGCAGCGGGCGGCGCCTCGTGTTCTCGGGCGATCTCGGCCGCCAGCACGACCTGCTGATGCCGCCGCCCGAGCCCGTGGAGCGCGCCGACACGCTGCTGGTGGAAAGCACCTACGGCAACCGCGACCACGACCCCGAAGACGTGGAGGCACGGCTCGAAGACATCATCCAGCGCACCGTGCGCGGCGGCGGCTCCGTGCTGATGCCCACCTTCGCCGTGGGCCGTGCGCAGGCGCTGCTGCTGGTGCTGCAGCGCCTGAAGCGCGCCGGGCGCATTCCGCAGCGCATGCCCATCGTGCTCGACAGCCCGATGGCCATCGAGGCCACCGAGCTGTACGGGCGTCACGCCGCGCTGCTGCGCATCGGCCGCGCCGAAGCCCATTCGCTGGCCGACGGCGTGAAGATCGTCACCACCGGCTCGCAGAGCCAGCGGCTGGCGCTGTCGCGCGTGCCGGCGGTCGTGCTCAGCGCCAGCGGCATGGCCACCGGCGGGCGCGTGCTGCATCACCTGAAGGCGCTGCTGCCCGATGCGCGGCACCACGTCGTGTTTGCCGGCTTCCAGGTCGGCGGCAGCCGCGGCGCGCGCCTGGTGGGGGGCGAGCGCGAGGTCAAGATCCACGGCGAGATGGTGCCGGTGCGCGCCAGCATCTCGCAGCTCGGCGGCCTGTCGGGCCACGCCGACCGCAGCGAACTGCTGGCCTGGATGGGGCGCTTTCGGCGCGCACCCGAGCAGACCTTCGTCGTGCACGGCGAGCCCACCGCCGCCGACACGCTGCGCTACGAGATTCAGAACCGCCTCGGCTGGCACGTGCGCCAGCCGCAGCATGGCGAGGAGGTCGAGGCATGAAGCCCGTGGTGCACGACAAGCCGCTCGACCGGCGCGCCAAGCTGGCCTTCGGCGTGGCCGTGATCTGCGTGCTGTTCCTGACCGAAACCACGGTGGCGCACCGCACCGTGCCGCACCCGGCCTCGCCGCTGATCTGGACGCTGCTCGGCAGCGTGGCCGTACTGGCGCTGGTGCTGGGTGCCGTCTGGCACCGGCGCGCACGCCAGGCTTCCGGGCCGGCTGCCGTGCCGCCCGATGGCCGCTGAGTTCGACGACGCCACGGCGCTGGGCCTGGCCGCGGCGCTGGGCGCCGGGCTGCTGATCGGGCTGGAGCGCGAACGCCGCAAGCGCAGCCGCCGCGGCGCGGCGCAGGCGCAGGCTGCGGGCATCCGCAGCTTCGCGCTGGTGGCACTGGCCGGCGGCCTTGCTCAGGTGCTGGCCACCACGCTGGCACAACCGGCCCTGGTGCTGCTGGGCGCCGGCCTGGTGGCGCTGCTGGCGGTGGTGGCGTATGCACGCAGCCTGCGCCTGCCGGGCGTGGGCGCCGAGGCGCTGGACCCCGGGCTCACCACCGAACTGGCGCTGTTCGTCACCTACCTGGTGGGCGTGCTGTCGGTGCAGACGCCGGCCCTGGGCGCGGGTGCCGCCGTGGTGGTGGCCACGCTGCTAGCCGCGCGCGAACGGCTGCACCGCTTTGCCACGCAGGCCTTGTCGGAGGCCGAGCTGCACGACGCATTGATTTTGGCCGCGCTGGCCCTGGTGCTCTTGCCGCTGGCACCCGCATCGCCGCCCGCGGCGCTGCAGCCCTGGGTGCCGGTGGCGCCGCGCACGCTGCTGCTGACGGTGGTGTTGATCCTGGCGCTGCAGGCCACCGGCCATGTGGCCGGGCGCGTGCTCGGCGCGCGTGCGGGGCTGGCGCTGGCCGGGCTGTTCTCGGGCTTCGTGTCGAGCACGGCCACCATCGTGGCCATGGGCGCACGGGTGCGCAGCGGCGACTCGGCACAGTCCGCCACGGCCGGGGCGCTGGCCTCGACGGTGGCCACCTGGCTGCAGGTGCTGATGCTCGTGGCGGCCCTGGCCCCCGCGGCGCTGCCGGCGCTGCTGCCGCCGGCCCTGGCGGGCGCGGCCACGGCAGCCGCCGCCGCGCTGTGGGCCTGGCGCCGCGCCCCCGCAGCCGACACCGAAGCCGTGCAGGCCGCGCAACGCCAGGGGCCGCTGCGCGTGCGCGAGGCGCTGGTCGTGGCCGCTCTGCTGGCCGTGGTGGCCGTGGGCGTGGCCTGGGCGCAGCAGCGCTTCGGCACGCTGGGCCTGCTGGGCGGCACGGCGCTGGCCGGGCTGGCCGATGCCCACGCCCCGGTGGCGGCGCTGGCCGCGCTGCAATCGGCCGGCACGCTGGACGCCGCCACGCTGGTGTTCGGGGCCTTGCTGGCGGTGACGGCGAACTCGGCCACGCGCAGCGTGGCCGCATTCACCGCTGGCGGCCGCGCGTACGGCACGCGCGTGGCAGCAAGCCTCCTGGCCTCGACCGCGATGGCGCTGCTCGTCGCCTGGCCGCTGATTCAGCGCGCGGTGCAGCCGCTGTAGAAAGCCATCAGCGCAGGGGTCACCACGCTTTCGCCGGGCCTGCCAACGGCCTGGTTGACTTCGGCGTGCGTGTAGCCGCTCGCCACCTGCAGCGAGGCGACCGCACCAAAGGCCGTGAGCGCGTCGACATAGGCCCGAGCCTGGGCCTGCCGCGCCGCCCCACCACGCGTCACCACCCAGTGTGGCGACAGCCCGGCTGACACGTAGCGCAGCGGCGAGGCCTCGCGCAGCGTGACCGCATCGGTGCCGATGGCGTTCTGATAGAGCTGGGCGTCGTCGCCCCCCTCGGCGACCAGGGCCTCGAGATCGAAGGCCTCGGTATCCAGCAGCGCCACGCAGCGCACGGCCGAGCGCGACAGGCCCTCGGCCGCCAGAAAGCGGGCGTCGGTGGACAGCAGCGCCGCCAGGTGCGCACCGGCGCTGTGGCCGAGCAGCAGCAGACGGTTGTGGTCCAGGCCCTGCGCGCCGGCGATGTCGGCCAAGAACCGCAGCGCCGCCGCGCCGTCGCCCTGCGCCGTCGGGTAACGCACACGCGCCGGCTCGTCGAGCCGCACCGGAAACGGCGACAGACGATAGTTGACGCTCGCGAAGCCCCAGCCCGCGGCCGTGAACAGAGCTATCTTGTCGGCCACCTGTTGCGACTTGTCGCCCACGGCATAGCCGCCGCCATGGAAGTACACGACCAGCGGCGCCGCAGGGCAGCCGGCATCGCGGCGCGGCAGCACGAGGTCCACCGACAGCAGATCGGCGGGCACGCCGGGCACGCTGCGGTAGGCCAGCGTCTGCGTCGGCAAGGCACCTTGACCGCTGCAGGCCGGCGCGGCAGCCGATGGCGGTGGTATGTCACCCCCACTACCGCCACCGCCGCCACAGGCCGCAGTCAACAAAGCGACGCCTAAAGACAGCCAATGAGGTTGTTGCATAGCCGCATGCTGCCGTGCCAACCGTGACGCCCGTTCTCCGCCTTGTGAATGTTTGCAAAGCCTCGTGCGCTTTGCACGGCGGGGGTGGACCTAGATGAACTCGCCCTCGCGCAGCCACTTCGTCGCCACCCACTTTTCGCCGGCCAGCACTGGCGCGCCGCCGTGCAGCGTCTTGGTGCTCACGTGGGCGCGCACGTAGCTGAAGAACACCGCGTTGCCACGCACCGGCGCGACCTCGAGGCCGACATCGGGGAAGGTGGTGGCGCCGCCGCCCTCGGGCGTGTTGAGGTACATCACCAGCGTGCCCACGCGCTGGCCGCCCCGCGCCAGGATCTTGCCGCTGCCCGGGTGCACCGGGTCGAAGTAGTCGTGGTGCGGCCGGTACTCGGCACCGGGCCGGTAGCGCAGGATCTGCAGGCCCTCGCCGTTTTGCACCGGCCAGCCCAGCAGCAGGCCGATGCGGCGCTCGATGCGGCTGATGAGATCGTGCTCGCCACGCTCGAAGAACATGCCGTCGCTGGTGCGCGAGGGGTTGACCTCGCTGCCGCCGGTGGCGTTGTCGACCGTCTCGCTGCGCAGCAGCCGCGGCTCGGCCAGCTGCATGAGGCCGGTGCACTCGGCGTCGGTGAGCAGGCCGCCGAAGACCACCACGCGCGGGTGCTTCATCGTCGTGAGGATCTTCACCGCGTGCCCCTCGACGACGATCTCGCTCGGCGCGCCCGTGAGCGCCGGCTCGGGCACCGGCACCGGCGGCGGCAGGTCGCTCTCGTCGGGCGGCAGCGTGGCGAGGTGCTCGCGCAGCGTGTGCTCCATCGCCTTGATGGCGACGTCCTCGCGCCAGCCGCTGGTGATCATGGCCTGGATGACGTCTTGCGGGCGGCACCCGGCCTCGGCCTGCTCGATGATCCAGCGGCGCAGCTCGGGGGTGACGGATTGGGCGGTGGCGGTCGTGTCCATGGCGCTATTTTGTCGCTGCGCCGGCGGCCGGGCGAGGCCGGCGGAACACCAACCGGTCGGCGGCGCTCGCGGGCTCATCCAGCGCGTAGCCCTCGGCGCTGAAGTCGCGCAGTGCGGCCAGCGAGCGCGCGCGCTGGGTGATGGCGTGGCGCAGCATCAGGCCGCGCGCCTTCTTGGCGAAGAAGCTGATCACCTGCGGCCGGCCGTCGGGATTGAGTTCCTCGAACACGCAGTCCACGACGTGCGCCTTCAGCGCCGGGCGCAGCGCGGCGCGCGCGTATTCCTGCGAGGCGAGGTTCACGACCAGTGGCGTGCGCTCGTCGGCCAGGCGCTGGTTCAGGTGCTCGGCCACGGTGTCGCCCCAGAAGGCGTAGAGGTCCTTGCCGCGCGCCGTCTTCAAGCCGGTGCCCATCTCCAGGCGGTAGGGCTGCAGCCGGTCGAGCGGGCGCAGCGCGCCGTACAGGCCCGAGAGGATGACGACGTGCTCCTGCGCCCAGGCGAGATCGGCCGTCTTCAGCGTCTGGGCCTGCAGGCCGTCGTAGACGTCACCATTGAAGGCCAGCACGGCGGGCTTGCTGTTGGCGGGGGTGGCCATGGGCTGCCAGGCGGCGTAGCGTTCGGTGTTGAGCGTGGCCAGCTTGTCGGACAGTTCCATCAGCGCCGCCACCTGGCGCGGGCTCTGGCGGCGCAGCACGCCGATCAGCTCGGCGGCCTGCGGCACGAACAGGGGCTCGCTGGCCTTCTTGGCCAGCGCGGCGGGCACGGGGGTGTCGTAGTCGAGCGTCTTGGCGGGGGAGATGAGGAAGAGCATGGGTGGGGCGTGGGAGAGGGCTTCGACAGGCATGTCCTGAGCTGGACGAAGGGCTCAGCCCGATCCTTCGACAAGCTCAGGACGAGCGGGTGGGCTTAGACAGGCTCAGCCCGAAAGGGGTGACGGCGCGCCGCCCAGCGCCTCGCGCCAGGTGCGTTGCGGCACGTGGTGCGTCAGGCGCCACAGGGCGCGTTCGATGAGCACCGGGTGCAGCTCGTGGCCGATGCCTTGAGCGAGGTCGAGCGTGGCGTCGCCTTCGAGCTCGGCCATCCAGGCCAGGGCCTGGCGCGAGCCGTCGGCGGCGATCACCTCGTCGGCCGCGCCATGGAACAGGTGCAGCGTCGTGAGTTGAGGCGCGGCGGCCGGCTTCTCGGTGAGGCAGCCACCGAAGCTGAGCACGCGGCCGACAAGGCCATCGCGGGCCATCGCCAGCGCCAGCGCCAGGATGCCGCCCTGCGAAAAGCCGCCCAGCGCCGTGGCCGCCGCGCCCACGCCCAGGCGGCGCTGCTGCGCGCGCACCCACTGCAGCAGCAGCGGCAGGCACTCGGCCACGCGCTCGGGCCAGTTCTCGGGCGTGAGCCCGTCGATGCCGTACCACAGGCGCTGCGTCGGGTGCTCGCCCCAGCGTGTGGGCGCATCGGGCGCCACGATGGCAGCCTGCGGGAACTGGCTGCGCAGCGCCTGCGCCAGCGGCAGCAGCGCGGTGGCATCCGAGCGCCAGCCGTGCAGCAGCAGGATCAGTTGGGCCGGCTCGCCTTCGGCCGGCAGCCATTCGATGGGGTGCTCCATGGCGCCGATTGTCACGGCGCGGGCAGCCCGGGCCGGTGTCAGGGCCGCGGCCCCAGGTTGCGCGCCAGAAAGTCCTGCGCGGCCGGCCGCGGCACGGGCCTTGACGATGGCCTCGGCCATGCCGCCGCTGTCCCAGACCTGGTCGTCGTGGCCGCCGATCACGAGCACCGGCTGGCGCTGGTCTAAGGCATCCGCGTGCCCGCCAGCAGCGCGAACTCGGCGCCCTTGCTGGTGCCCATGACGCCGAGCGCGTGGCATCGACCTCGGGCGGCGTGGGCCCGTTCGGGCCCACGCCCGGTTGCGAGTCGTACGGCAGCGCCCCCACGGCGAAACCACGCGAGGCCCAGACCGGCCCGTCGCGCAGGATGCGCGTGCCACCTTCGCTGCCACCCCGCCCGATGAGCGTCGGCCGCTTGGCTGCACCCGGCCTGTGGAAGAAGCGCGGCGCGACGAACGGCAAGCCGCGCCGACGCATCACCAGCGCGGCGGTCGCTTCTCGATGAAGGCCTGCACGCCTTCGAGCGCCGCGCCGTCCATCATGTTGCAGGCCATCGTGCGGCCGGCGTCGGCGTAGGCGGCGTCGATGCCCACCTCGAGCTGGCGGTAGAACAGCTGCTTGCCCAGCGCCAGCGCCACGCGCGGCTTGCCGACGATGCGCGCGACCAGGCGCTCGACCTCGGCATCGAGCTCGTCGGGCTCGACGACGCGGTTCACCAGCCCCTGGGCGCGCGCCTCGTCGGCGTCGATGAAGTCGCCGGTGACGAGCATCTCGAAGGCCTTCTTGCGCGGCAGGTTGCGGCTCAGCGCCACGCTGGGCGTGCTGCAGAAGAGGCCCAGGTTCACGCCGCTCACCGCGAATTTCGTGCCGCGCGCAGCCACGGCCAGATCGCACATCGCCACCAGCTGGCAGCCGGCCGCCGTGGCAATGCCGTGCACCCGCGCCACCACCGGCACCGGCAACTGCTGCACCGTCATCATCATGCGGCCGCACTGCGCGAACAGTTGCTCGTAGTAGGCCTGCGAAGGCTCGGCGCGCATCTCTTTCAGATCGTGGCCGGCGCAGAAGGCCTTGCCTGCCGCGGCAATGACGACGACGCGGGCCGACTCGTCGGCGGCCACGCGGTCGAGTGCCGCCTGCAGCGCCTCGAGCAGGCCTTCGGACAACGCATTGAAGGCCTCGGGCCGGTTGAGTGTGAGCGTGACCACGCCACGTTCGTCGGTCGCGCACAGCACCAGGGGATCGGGGGTCATCGCGGTCTCCAGTCGGGTTGACATTGTGCAAGGTCCGCCCCGCGGCCCGGTGCCATCATGCGCCAGCCAATCCCACCGGGTGCCCGAACTGCCTGCCGACCCGAAGTCTCCTTCATCGCCTGCCACTGCAGCCCCGCCGGTGCCGCCCGCACGGCAGCGCTGGCGCCCGCTGGGCTGGGCCGTGCTGGCCGCCGTGTTGGTGGCCTCCTCGGTGCTGGCATGGCGGTCGCGGCCCGTGGCGGCCGAAGGCTTGGTGCTGCAGACGCAGCCGCTGCTGCGCACGCTGCAGTTCAGCACCCGCGTGCAGACACCGGCGCGCGTGGAGCTGGGCAGCACGCTCACCGGCCGCGTCGAGCGCGTGGCGGTGCGCGAGGGCGACCGCGTCGCGGCCGGCGCGGCGCTGGTGCAGCTCGAAGACGATGAACTCCGCGCCGCGCTGCAGCAGGCCGAGGCCACACTCCGCCAGGCCCAGGCGCGCAGCGCCAGCCAGCGCGCGGTGGCGCTGCCCGGCGCCGACGCCGCGCTGCAGCAGGCCGAGGCCACGCGGGCCGCGGCCGAACGCGAGCTGGCCCGTTC
>JBIJAP010000071.1:0-11786 GCA_044345715.1 Rubrivivax sp. | reverse complement strand
GCACTCGGGGGGGTCGGATCAGATCAGCTTGTTGGGTTCTGCACCACCGGCAGTGCCCCATGGGGTGCAGACGTCCCGGCGACGTGTCAGGGTCGTTGGGGCTCATTCACAGGCTCCAGGCCCTGCACCGACGCCGTTCGGCCGCGGCCGACGGGCTGACCGTCACTCGACCGACACGCCACGTCGAGACAGTGCACGACAGCCCGGTCTGCGACAGGCCGCGACACGAATCGAGGAGATCCGCCATGCCACACCCGTTTCACTTCCGTCCCAACGCTCTGGCGCTGGCCGCCGCGCTCTGCCTGGCCGCCAGCGGGCCGCTGCGTGCCCAGACCACCCCTGCCTCGCCCGTGCCCGTGGTGGTGATCACGGGCCAGGCCGTGTCCACTGACCGCGCGCTGCGCGACCAGGCGGCGGCAGACCACGTGACCAGCGTCGTGCGCGCCGACGGCATCGGCCGCCTCCCTGACCGCAACGTGGCCGAAGCGCTGCAACGACTGACCGGCGTGTCAGTGGAGCGCGACCAGGGCGAAGGCCGCTACGTGCGCATCCGCGGCCTCGGGCCCGACTTGAACTCGGTCACCATCAACGGCAGCCTGGTGCCGGCCGCCGACTCCAATCGCCGCGCCGTGGCACTGGACGTGCTGCCTTCATCGCTGATCCGATCGCTGGTGGTCAGCAAGACCTTGCTGCCGGAGATGGACGCCAACAGCCTGGGCGGCAGCATTGACGTGCAGACCGTCTCGGCCTTCGACCACAAGGGCCGCTTCGTCAGCGTCGACCTGGGCGCCGGCCGCGCCGCCATCGACGGCCGCACCAGCCCGAGTGCCGCCTTGGTGTGGAGCGATCTCTTCGCAGGCGGCAGGCTCGGCATCGCCGCCGGCCTGAGCGTCGACGAGCGCAGTTTCGGTTCGGACAACACCGAGACCGGCAACGCTTGGGACGGCGACGCGCTGGAAGAGTTCGAGCGACGCAACTACACCCTGAAGCGGCGACGTTCCGGCCTGTCGCTGAACGTCGAATGGAAGCCTGCCGAAGGTCAGCTGGTCTACGCCCGGGCCCTGGCCAGCCGCTTCAGCGACAACGAGCAGCGCCTGGCACACATCATTGCCTTCGACGAGGCGCAGACGGAAGGTACACGCGGCGACGCCGAGTCGGTGCGCGAGCTCAAGGACCGCAAGGAGGAGCAGAGCATCCGCTCGCTGGTGCTGGGCACCGACCACCGCTTCGGCGATTGGCGCCTGAAGGCTGCGCTGGGCACCAGCGAAGCCAAGGAAGTGACACCCCGCCACCTGGCCGCCGCGGTCTTCGAGGCCGACGACCTGTTCAGCGGTGTCGGCTTCAGCAACACACGCCAGCCCACGCTGCTGGCGCCGGCCGGCATCAACGATGCCGCGGCCTACTCGCTCAGCGAGATCGAGCTCGAGTCCTCGCTGCACCAGGACCGCGAACGCAATCTGCGCGTTGATCTGTCGCGCGCGTTCACCATGGGCCGGGTCGAGACCGAGTTGAAGTTCGGCGCCAAGTCCAGCCGCCGCGAGAAGACCAACAGCGTGTCGATCTGGAAGTTCAAGGACCTGGGCGATCCGCCGCTGGCGCTGAGCGACGCCCAACGCTCGCTCACGGCATTCGCCGACGCCGCGCCTTCGTATGCCTTCGGCAGCTTCGGCCCCGGCATCCGTGCCAGGCCGATCCTGGCCCTGCTCAGCGGTGCCGACTTCGATGACGCACGCGACGAGGAGGAGTCCCGGCTGGGCACCCTGCAGGTCGACGAGGACATCGACGCGGCCTATGTGCAGGGCAGCTTCCAGTTCGGCGCCAGCACCGTGATCGCCGGGCTGCGCCACGAAGCGACGAAGCTGCGCGCCATCGGCAGTGGCCTGAACGAGGGCGAGTTCGAGCCCATCGAGGTGCGCCAGCGCTACGACCATTGGCTGCCCGGTCTGCACCTGCGCCACGATCTCGACAAGGACACCGCCCTGCGCGCCGCCTGGAGCAACGCCGTCGTGCGGCCGACACTGGAGCAGCTCTCGCCCTCGTTCGTGTTCGATGGCAGCGACGCCAGTTTCGGCAACCCCAACCTGAAGCCACTGCGTGCCGCCAACCTCGACCTCGGCATCGAGCGCCAGCTCGGCTTTGCCGGAGCGGTGTCGGCCTACGTGTTCCACAAGCGCATCCGCGACTTCGTCTACGCCACCGACCTGGCCGGCAGCGGCGCCTGGGCCGACTTCGACGAGGCGCTCACCTGGGCCAACGGCGACAAGGCCAGTGTCAGCGGCCTCGAGCTGTCGTGGCAACGCGCCTGGCGCGAGCTGCCAGGCGTGTGGAGCGGCCTGGTCACGGGCGTCAACGCCACCTTCACGCGCTCGAAGGCGACGATCGGCCGCGTCGACGACGGCGTGTTCCGCACGCGCGAGATCGCGCTGCCCAGCCAGTCCGACCGCGCGCTGAACCTGGTGCTGGGCTACGAGACGCCCGCCATCGGCGTGCGCCTGGCGGCCAACCACAAGTCGGCCTACCTGCTGGAGGTGGGCGATGCGCTTGATCCCGCCGGCGATCTGACGGTCGAGGCTCAGACGCAGGTGGACTTCTCTCTGCGCTACAACCTCACGCGCCAGATGTCGGTGGTGTTCGAGGCCCTGAACCTTGGTGACGAGCCCTACTATGTGCATGGCAGCCGGCGGAGCCAGAACGCCCAGTACGAAACCTATGGCCGCAGTTTCCGCATCAATCTGAAGTGGGCGTTGCTCTGATGTCGAGTCTCCGGTTGAAGTCGCTCCGTTGCGGCCTGGCACTGGGCCTGGCCGCTCTGCTGGCACCTGCGGTGCACGCCGCGCCGGCCACCGCCCTGCCCCGCAGCGCGCTGCACGCAGCCGAGGCCGTGGCCGCCCTGCCCGGCGGCGGCTGGCTGGCACTCGAAGAACGCGCGCTGCGCCTGCTCGACGCCAGCGGCCGCGAGCGCGCGCGCGTGGCCGTGCGCGGCGAGCACCTCGACACCCGCAGCGGCCCCGGCGGCACGCTGGCGGTGCTGGTGAATGCCGACACGCAACAGACGCTGCTTGTGCAGGTGGACGAGTCCGCCGGCACCCTGCAGGCCGAGGCGGTGATCGAGTCACCGCCCTTCAGCGTGCAGGCGCTGTGCCTGCACCGCGACGAGCAAGGCCTCGACCACGTGTTCATCCTCAGTGACGAGGGCCTGGTGGAGCAGTGGCTGCTGCGCACCGGTGCGCCAGCGCTGCGGATTCGCAACTCGGCCGTGGTGCCGCAGGCCCTGAGTTGCCGCGTCGACGACCGCGCCGCACTGCTCTACGTCAACGCCGAAGACGGTGGCCTGTGGGCCTACCGGGCCGACCCCGAAAGCCCGCCCGCGCGCTGGGCCGTGGCACTGCCCCGCCCGCAGGGCGCACTCGACGGCGGCGCCGCCGCCTTCGTGGTGCTGCCCGGCGGCGTGGCCGTGCTCGAAGGCGCCGGCCGACAGGTGCACCTGCTGCAACGCCAGGGCAGCGACCGCTGGCGCCGCAGTGCGCGGCTGCCGATGCGCGCCACGGGCGAAGTCGAGTCGATGGCGCTGCGGCCCACGGCCGGTGGCTTCGAGTTGATCTGGCG
Source organism: Rubrivivax sp. (assembly GCA_044345715.1). Taxonomy (GTDB): domain Bacteria; phylum Pseudomonadota; class Gammaproteobacteria; order Burkholderiales; family Burkholderiaceae_C; genus Rubrivivax. Next base: position 8,180 of record JBIJAP010000071.1, on the reverse strand, counting down.
TGACAAATCCACCGCCGGCTGGGGCCAGCGCCGCGTGGCCTGGACGCGTGCGGCCGACGCCGGGCTGCCAGCGCCGCTGCCCATCGTGCTGCCGAGCGCGGCCACCGATGTCGTCAATCGCTATGGCGACGCCGCCGACGACCCCGCCTTCTGGGTGCACCCCACGGCGCCCGAGCGCTCGCTGGTGCTCGGCACCAACAAGCGCGCCGGCCTGCACGTCTACGACCTCGATGGCCGCGAGCGCCAATTCCTGGCCTCGGGCCGCATCAACAACATCGACGTGCGGCAGAGGGTGCGTTTCAGCGGCACGCCCGGCGGTCCTCTGATGGACTTGGCTGTGGGCACCCAGCGCGACGACCTCAGCCTTGTCGTCTACCGCTTCGACGGCGAAGGCCGCGTCGAGGAGATCGGCCGTGTCACCACCGACCTGAAAGACATCTACGGCACCTGCCTGCACCAGCCGCGCGCCGGCGGGCTCGAGGTCATCGTCAATGATCAAGACGGCCGCTTCGAACGTTGGCGGCTGCAATGGCAGGACGGCCGGATCAGCGGCACACGCATCCAGCGCTTCGCCGTGAAGAGCCAACCCGAAGGCTGCGTGGCCGACGACGCCGCCGAGCGGCTCTTCATCGGCGAGGAAGACGTGGCGGTTTGGGCCTTGTCGCTGGCGCCTGCGGCGAGCTTGCGGGATCAGCCGCCGATGGAGAAGGTGCTCGGCATCGGCGGCCTCGTGAAAGACGACATCGAGGGCCTGGCGCTGTACGACGGCGGCACGGCCGGCGCCAGCTACCTCATCGTTTCGAGCCAGGGCAACAGCAGCTACGTCGTGCTGGACGCCGCACCGCCCTTCCGCGTGCGCGGTGCCTTCCGGGTGGGCATCGATGCCGCGCGCGGCATCGATGCCGTCTCCGAGACCGACGGCCTGGACGTGACGTCGCGCCCGCTGGGGCCGCGTTATCCGCGCGGCGCCTTCGTCGCGCAGGACGGCTTCAAGCGCATGCCCGACGGACCGCAGAACTACAAGCTCGTCGACTGGCGCGACATCGCCCGGGCGCTCGGCCTGCCCTGAGGGTTGGGGTCGGGGGCCTTAGGCGCGGCCCGCTCAGACCAACAGGAAGACCAGCCCCCCGCCCAGCGCCAGCACCACGGCACAGGGCAACGCGGTGCGGCGCAGCACCTCCGCCTCGCGCCCGGCCAGGCCCACGGTGGCGGCGCCGGCGACGATGTTGTGCGGGCAGACGATGTTGCCCAGGCCCGCGCCCAGGCCCTGGGCGGCGGCCATCCAGGCCGGCGACAGGGCCAGCGCCTGCGCCGTCTGCGCCTGCAGCGTCGTGAACAGCACGTTGGAGGCGGTGGCCGAGCCGGTGACGAAACTGCCCAGCGCGCCCACCGCCGGCGCCATCAGCGGCCAGGCCTGGCCCAGGCCCTGCACGGCGGCCTGCTGCAGCGTGTCGATCATGCCGGCGTGCAGCATCAGCCGCGACAGGCACAGCATGGCCAGCAAGGCCACGCTCACCGGCACCAGCCGCCGCGCCGAAGTGGCCAGCGGCGGGCCCAGCACGCGCAGGGGCCGCCGCTGCACCCAGGTGCCGAGCAGCAGCGCCGCCAGCAGCAGCGTGCCGGGGTGCAGCAGCGGCTGCATGCCGGCGCTGAAACGGTCCCACAACCGCCACTGCAGCGACCACGCGCCCAGCGCGTCGGCCACGGGCGGCAACGCACGCGTGGCCAGCACCAGGGCCACGAGCACAGCGTAGGGCGCCAGCGCGCGCGCCAGTGGCAAGGCGGGCGGCGAGGCCGCCGGTTCGTCGGCCCTCGTCTTGCTGGCCACCCGGCCCGGCCACGCCAGTGCAGCACAGCGGCAAACAGCAGCCCGCCCAGGAGCGCGCCGCCGAGCGTCGGCAGCTCCGGCCCGAGCAACAGCGCCAATGCGAGCGACGGCAGCACGAACGAAAGCGCAGCCAGCAGCATCCACGGCCAGACGCGCTGCGGGCCTGCGGCCACGCCACCCAGCCCTGTCGCGCGCAGTGCCGCCGCGAAGAAGCCGGCCATCACCAGCGCCACTGCCGCATTGAGCAGCGCGGTGCGCCACGCCAGCTGGGCGGCCGTCAGCCCGGTGAGCGCCACCTGCGCGGCCACCGGCGTGCCCAGCGCACCGAAGCTCACGCCCAGCGCATGGCCCAGGAGCGCCAGCACCACCGCCTGCAGCGGCGGCACGCCAAGGCCCACCAGCAGCGGAGCAGCCAGCGCCACCGGCGTGCCGAAGCCGGCGGCGCCTTCCAGGAAGAGGGCCAGGAACCAGCCCACCAGCACCACCTGCAGGCGCGGGTCAGGGCTCAGGCGGGTGAGCGCGGCACGCAGGCTGTCGAGTGCGCCGCTGGCCCGCTGGTGTTCGTGCAGGGCCAGCGCAGGCCACAGGATCCACAGGATGGTGAGGGCGATGAAGCCGCCCTCGGCCCCCACGCCAGCCAGGGCCTGCAGCGCGGCGGCGTCGGCGCCCCAGCCGAAGGCCGTGAATGCCAGCACCAGCGCCAGCACGAGGCCGGCGACCCCGGCGCGCGCCGCCGACCAGCCCAGGCCCAGCATCAAGCCCAGGATGGCGGCGATGGGCGCGGCGGCGAGCGCGGTCTGCAGCATGCGGACGGGGCGGGACGCGACGAGGCAGCGCTCAGCCCGCGTGGGCCTGCAGCAGCTGCGCCACCGCCGCCACGGCAATCACGCCCGGCTCCTTGCCTCGCAGGCCGGGCACTCCGATGGGGCAGACCATGCGGGCCATCAGCTCGGGCCCCACGCCCCGCTCGGCCAGCCGGCGCTCGAACTTCGCGCGCTTGGTGGCGCTGCCGATGAGGCCGAAGAAGCCGAAATCGCCGCGCGCCAGGATGGCCTGCGTGATGCGCAGGTCGAGATCGTGGCTGTGCGTCAGCACCAGAAAGGCGCTGCCTGGTGCGGCCTCGGCCACCTCGGCCTCGACCGGCTCGACGCAGACGCGGCGGATGTGCGGCGGCAGCTGGCCGAGCGGGAACTCGCTCTCGCGCTCGTCGATCCAGGCCACGCGGCAGGGCACGGCTTCGAGCACGCGAGCGATGGCGCGGCCCACGTGGCCTGCGCCGTAAAGCTGCAGGTGAAAGCGCGGATGGGGCAGCGGCCAGGCGGCGGGGTCGTCGAGTGCGAGCAGCGTGAAGCGTAGGTCGAGCGCGCCGCCGCAGCATTGGCCGAGCGATGGGCCGAGTGCCACGTGCCGATCGACGGGATGCGGGCCCGCAAGGTCTTCGACAGGCTCAGCCCGAACGGAGATTTCCGCCCACTTGACCAGCAGCGCGCGCGCCTGCTGCACCGCCTGCAGCTCGAGGTGACCGCCACCGATAGTGCCCACCACGGCGTCGGCCCGCACCAGCATGCGCGTGCCGGTTTCGCGCGGCACCGAGCCCCGGTGCGCGGTGATGGCCACCATCACCGCGGGCACGCCGGCCGCGAAGGCGGCGTGCGCGGCGTCGCGCACCTCGTCGGCCATCGCGCGGCTCAGACAGGGGCCGAGCGCACGCCAGCGATGGCGCGCAGCACCGCCTCGGGCGTGGCCGGCGCGTCCAGCGGCGGATCAACGCGGTGGCCGCCCACGGCCGACACGGCATCGCGGATGGCCAGCAGCGCGCTGATCGGCAGCAGCAGCGGTGGCTCGCCCACCGCCTTGCTGCGGTGGATGCTGTCAACGCGGTTGGGCGCGTCGAACAGGGCCGTGCGGAACACCGGCGGCGCGTCGTTGGCGGTCGGGATCTTGTAGGTGCTGGGCGCGTGCGTCATCAACAGGCCCGCGCGCGGCGAGCCGTCGTCGGGGTGCCAGACGAGCTCTTCCATGGTGAGCCAGCCCAGGCCCTGGATGAACGCGCCCTCGACCTGTCCGATGTCCAGCGCCGGGTTCAGGCTCTGGCCAGCGTCGTGCAGGATGTCGGCGGCCAGCAGGCGGTGCTCGCCGGTGAGCGTGTCCACCACCACCTCGCTGACGGCCGCGCCGTAGGCGAAGTAGTGGAACGGCCGGCCCTGCAGCGTGGCCTTGTTCCAGTGCAGGCCGGGCGTGGCGTAGAAACCGTCGCTCCACAGCTGCACGCGGGCCAGGTAGGCCTGCTGCACCAGCTGCGGCCAGGGCAAGGCCGAGTGCTGGGGATGGTCGTCCTTGAAACGCTCGAGCCGTTCGCGCACCGCGCGCGCGGCGGTCTGCGCGGCCTTGCCGTTGAGGTCAGACCCCGTGCTCGCCGCCGTGGCCGAGGTGTTGGCGATCTTGCTCGTGTCGGTGGCGCTGCAGCGCACGGCCTCCAGCGGCAGGCCCAGCTCGTGCGCCACCACCTGCGCCACCTTGGTGTTGAGGCCCTGGCCCATCTCCGTGCCACCGTGGTTCACGAGCACGCTGCCGTCGGTGTACACGTGCACCAGCGCGCCGGCCTGGTTGAGGTGGGTGACGTTGAAGCTGATGCCGAACTTCAGCGGCACCAGCGCCAGCCCCTTCTTCAGCACCGGGCTCGTGGCGTTGAAAGCGGCGATGGCGGCGCGGCGCCGGGCGTAGCCGCTGGTGGCCACCAACTGGGCCGTCAGCTCGGGGGCGATGTTGTCCTCGACGGGCTGACCGTAGGGCGTGACGTTGCGCCCGCCACCCTCGGTGGAGCCGTAGAAGTTGGCCTGCCGCACCGCCAGCGCATCGAGCCCGCAGCGCCGCGCCACGCTGTCGAGCAGCATCTCGATGGCGATGGCGCCCTGCGGCCCGCCGAAGCCGCGGAAGGCGGTGTTGCTTTGCGTGTTCGTTCGGCAGCTGTAGCCATGGATGGCCACGTGTGGCAGCCAGTAGGCGTTGTCGAAGTGGCACAGGGCGCGCGTCATCACCGGGCCCGACAGGTCGGCCGAGTGGCCGGCGTTGCTGAGCATGTTGATGTGTGCACCGAGGACGCGGCCTTCGTCGTCGTGGCCGATCTCTGCCTCGTAGACAAAGCCGTGGCGGCGGCCGGTGATCAGGAAGTCGTCGTCGCGGTCCACGCGCAGCTTCACGGGCACGCCCAGGCGCCGCGCGGCCACCGCGGCCACGCAGGCGAAGACGGCGCTCTGGCTTTCCTTGCCGCCGAAGCCGCCGCCCATGCGCCGGCACTCCACGCGCACGGCATGCGCGGCCACGCCGAGCGCGTGCGCCACCACGAGCTGCATCTCGCTGGGGTGCTGGGTCGAGCACAGCACCGTCATGCCGTGGTCGTCGGCCGGCACGGCCAGGCTGATCTGGCCCTCCAGATAGAACTGCTCCTGGCCGCCGACCGTGAAGCGCGTGCGAAAGCGCCGAGGCGCCGCGGCGATGGCGGCGGCCGCATCGCCCCGCACCAGGTGCATCGGCGGCACCACGTACTGGCCGGCGGCGTGCGCGGCTTCGGCAGTCATCAGCGCCGGCAGGGGCCGGGTCTGCAGCACCTTCGGCGCCAGCGCTGCGGCGCGGCGGGCGGCGTCGCGCGTGCGGGCCACGACCACGAACACCGGCTGTCCGCGGTAGCGCAGCACGGCGCCGATGGGCGTGGATGCGCCGCCCTCGGCCGACGTGCCGGCCAGGATGGGATCGTCGTGCACCAGCGGGCCGCAGTCGTTGCTGCCGGGGATGTGCTCGGCGCTGAACACCGCCACCACGCCGGGCTGGGCGCGCACGCGCTCCAGGTCCAGCGCCTCGATCACGCCATGCGGCAGCGGGCTCAGGCCGAGCGCGGCGTGCAGCGTGCCGGCGGGCTCGGGGATGTCGTCGGTGTAGTGCGCGCGCCCGCTGACGTGCAGCGCGGCGCTGTCGTGCGGCCGGCTGCGGCCCACTTCGCCGGTGGTAGATAGCGGCAGATCGAGCGGCTTGTTCATGACGCCTCCGTGGCGCTGAGCGAACGGTCCCATACCGACACCGCTGTCGCACCGCCGGCCTCCAGCGCCGCGCGGCGGATCAGGCTGCCGGCCACCTGCAGCCGGTAACCGGCGCTGGCCCGCAGGTCGGACATGGGCGTGAAGTCAGCCGCCAGCGCGGCGGCGGGGGGCGCGGCGGGGGCGGCGTCGAAAGGCCGGCCGATCAGCGCCGCCTCGGCCGCCGCGGCGCGCTGCACCGTGGCCGCCATGCCGCCGAAGGCCAGGCGCGCGGCCTGCACCACGCCGGCAGCGTCGCGCGTGAGCGCGATGCCGGCGCACACGGCCGAGATGTCGCAGTCGAAGCGCTTGCTGATCTTGTAGGCCCACAGACTGTTCGCCGCCGTTGGCAAGGGCAGCTCAATGGCCTTGATGAACTCCCCCGGCTCGCGCCGGTTCTTCATGTAGCCCGTGTAGAACTCGTCGAGCGGCAGCCGCCGGATGCGCGCGCCCTTCTGCAACACCAGCGTGGCGCCGAGTGCCATCAGCACCGGGGCCGAGTCGCCGATGGGCGAGCCGTTGGCCACGTTGCCGCCCATCGTGCCGGCCTCGCGCGTGGGCCTACCGGCGAAGCGCAGCCACAGCTCGTGCAGAGCGGGCCAACGCGCGGCCAGCGCGGCCCAGGCGGCTTCCAGGCTGGCGCCAGCGCCGATGACCAGCGTACCCGCGGCTTCTTCGATGCGCTGCAGCTCGGCCACCGCGCCGAGCCAGACGATGTCGCCCAGCGGCCGGAACTGCTTGTTCACCCAAAGGCCGATGTCGGTGCTGCCGGCCAGCAGCGTGGCCGTGGGGCGGGCTTCGAGCAGCACGGCCAGCTCGTCCACCGTCTTGGGCGCGAAGAAGCCGCTGGCGGTGGCCAGCGGCGCATCGGCCTGCAGCTGGCGAAGCACTGCTACCACCGGCGCTGCATCGAGACGCGCGCCGGGCACGGCGCAGGCCTGCTCGCCAGCATCGAGGATGGGCCGGTAGCCGGTGCAGCGGCAGAGGTTGCCGCTCAGGTCGTCGGCGATCTGCTGGCGCGTGGGCGCGCTGCCGGCGGCGGCGTGGCGTTCGCGCGTGGCCCACAGGCTCATCACGAAGCCGGGGGTGCAGAAGCCGCATTGCGAGCCGTGGCAGTCGACCATCGCCTGCTGCACCGGGTGCAGCGGCGCACCGGGCGCAGCCAGGTCTTCCACCGTGAACAGCGCCTTGCCGTCCAGCGTGGGCAGGAACTGGATGCAGCTGTTCACGGCCTTGAGCTGCAACTGCCCGTCGGCGCCGAGCTCGCCCAGCACCACGGTGCAGGCGCCGCAGTCGCCCTCGTTGCAGCCCTCCTTGGTGCCGGTGCAGCGCGCTTCTTCGCGCAGCCACTGCAGCACGCTGCGCGTGGGCTCGGGCGCGGCGTGCTCGACGAGGGCGCCACGGTGGAAGAAGCGGACGGGGCGGGTGTTCATGCGGTCGGGGGTTCGGCGGCTAGGACGATGAAGACAGGCCAGGGACTTACCCGCACGGTATCAAGCGCACTCCGTGCAGGTATACAACATGAAGCATAACTTTCATGCTTCAGAATACATACCGATGCGACCCGGATTCGACACCATCGAGCTTCACCTCATCCGGGTCCTGCACACGGTGATCCACGAACGCAGCGTCTCGCGCGCCGCCGTCCGGCTGGCCAGCACACAACCCGCCGTCAGCGCGCAACTGCGGCGGCTGCGCCAGCTCACCGGCGATCCGCTGCTGGTGCGCGCTGGCCAGCAGATGCAGCCCACCGCCGTGGCCTTGCAATTGCTGGGCCCGGCCGAGCGCATGCTGCAAGACGCCGAGCAGCTCTTCGGCCCGCAAGGCCGCCGCCAGCGCGGCGCGCCTTTCGAGCCCGGCCGCGCCGAAGGCCTGTTCCGCCTGGCCGCCAGCGACTACCTCGACCCGCTGTTCCTGCCGCGCCTGGTGGCCCGGCTCAAGCGTGCGGCCCCGGGCATGCACCTGGAGCTGATGCCGCTGACGCAGGACTACGACTACCGCCGCCACCTCGCCGCTGGCGATGTCGACCTCGTCATCGGCAACTGGCTCGAGCCGCCTGAAGAGCTGCACTTGTCGCGGCTGGTCAGCGACGAGATCGTCTGCCTCGTGGCCGCCAGCCACCCTCAGGCCGGTGGCCGCGGCTGGACGCGCGAGCGCTACCTCGAGCAGGAGCACGTGGCCCCGATGCCCATGAGCCCAGGCGCCGTGGGGGTGATCGACGAGCATCTGCGCAATCAAGGGGCGCAGCGCCGCATCGTGGTGCGCGCCTCGCACTTCAGCCT
>JBIJAP010000462.1:0-3001 GCA_044345715.1 Rubrivivax sp. | reverse complement strand
GCGCGGCACCAAGTGCACACAGCGCGGTGGCCAGCGAGAGGAGGATCGAACGCAACATGGGCAGAAATGTAGGAGAACTACAACAACGGGCGCCTCGGTTGAAGCCCTTGCTGCAGCTTGGTGTAGGTAGTGGATGTAGTTTTACTTCGTTAGCATCGCGCGCCGATCCAGGAGTTGCCATGTCCGCCGCCCGCCTACTTGCCGTGCCCTTGCTTGCTGCCACGCTGGCCGTCTCAGCGCGCCCGGCCGCGCCGCCGCCCACCTTGCAGGCCTGTGCGGCGGGGCACGAGACGGTGCTGCACGCGGCGCCGGCCGGGGCCACCACCACTGCCACGACCACCCCGGCGCGCGCCGTCTGGCTGGATGCTCGCACGCTGCGCTGGCCTGGCGTGCCGGCCGATGCGCGGCTGCGCCTGTGGCACTCGGCCCGCGGGCAGATCGTCGCCCGCCCGGGCGAGCCGGTGCAGGGCGCCGACGGCTCGCTGGCCCTGGTGCCACCAGCCGTGCCGCTGCCGGTGGCCGCCGGCGCCACCCGTGCGCTGGCTCAGCCGCGTGCGCTCGACGCCGCGATGGCCTCGCAGTGGCTGCTGGTGCACGAAGACGCCGCCGGCCGCGTCATCCAGGCCACGCACACGCAGGCCGCGGCGCTGCTCGACGCCCGCTTCGGCGCCGCAGCCGACCCCGCCGTGGTGCCCGCGCTGGGCGCGCTGCACACGCCCTCGGCCACCACCTTCCGCGTCTGGGCACCCACCGCGCAGCGCGTGGCCCTGTGCCTGCACGCGCCGGGGCAGGAGGCCGCCGCGCGCCTGGTGCCGCTGGTGCGCGGCGCGGCCGGCACCTGGCAGGCGCGCGTGGCCGGCGACTGGTTCGGCCACACCTACACCTACCTCGCCGACGTGGCCGTGCGCGGCGTGGGCCTGGTGCGCAACAAGGTGACGGACCCGTACTCGCTGAGCCTCAATGCCGACAGCCGCCGCAGCTGGATCGGCAGCCTCGACGACCCGCGCACCATGCCGCCGGGCTGGGCCGCGGCGCCGCAGCCGCACCCATCCGCGGCGCGGGTGCGCTCGCTCGTGGACATGGTGATCTACGAGCTGCACGTGCGCGACTTCTCCGTCGGCGACAGCAGCGTGCCTGCGGCGCACCGAGGCACCTACCTCGGTTTCACGCATGCCGGCAGCGCGGGCATGAGGCACCTCAAGCGCCTGTCGGACGCCGGCGTCACCGACGTGCACCTGCTGCCCGCCTTCGACCTGGCCACCGTGCCCGAGCGCGGCTGCACCACGCCCGACACCGCGGCGCTGGCCGCCATGCCGCCCGACAGCGAAGAACAGCAGGCCCGTGTGATGGCCGAGGCCCAGCGCGACTGCTTCAACTGGGGCTACGACCCGCTGCACTTCAACGCGCCCGAGGGCAGCTTCGCCACCGATGCCGATGACGGCGCGGTGCGGCTGCGCGAGTTCCGAGCCCTCGTGCTGGCGCTGCACGACGCCGGGCTGCGCGTGGGCATGGACAAGGTCTACAACCACACCAGCGCCAGCGGTCAGCAAGCCAAGAGCGTGCTCGACCGCCTCGTGCCCGGTTACTACCACCGGCTCGACGCCGAAGGCCGCGTCACCAACAGCACCTGCTGCGACAACACCGCCACCGAGCACCGCATGATGGAGCGGCTGATGATCGACAGCGCCGTGATCTGGGCGCGCGACCACCGCATCGACAGCTTCCGCTTCGACCTGATGGGCCACCAGCCGCGCGCCGCGATGGAGCGGCTGCAGCTGGCGGTGAACAAGGCCAGCGGCCGCCGCATCGACCTCATCGGCGAAGGCTGGAACTTCGGCGAGGTGATCAACGGCGCGCGCTTCGTGCAAGCCAGCCAGTTGAGCCTGAACGGCAGCGGCATCGCCACCTTCAGCGACCGTGGCCGCGACGCCGCGCGCGGCGGTGGCTGCTGCGACGACCCCGCCGCCACCGTGGCGCGGCCGGGCTGGCTGAACGAGGCCGGCCGGCTGCCACCAGCCGAGCAGCGCCGCCTGGCCGACCTGGTGCGCGTGGGCCTGGCCGGCACGCTGCGCGGCTACACGATGATCACGGCCGACGGCAGCTTGAAGCGCCTGGAGCAGATCGACTACGCCGGCCAGCCCGCGGGCTATGCCAGCCAGCCCACCGAGGTGGTGAACTACGTCGAGAACCACGACAACCAGACGCTGTTCGACATCCAGCTGCTGAAGCTGCCGCGCGACACCAGCATGGATGACCGCGCGCGCGTGCAGGTGCTGGGCGTGGCGCTCACCGCCTTCAGCCAGGGCGTGGCCTACCTGCACGCGGGCGTGGAGCTGATGCGCAGCAAGAGCGGCGACCGCAACAGCTTCGACAGCGGCGACTGGTTCAACCGCATCGACTGGACGGCGCGCGACAACGGTTGGGGTGCGGGCCTGCCACCCAAGGGCGAGAGTGGCGCCTTCTGGCCGCTGCTCAAGCCGCTGCTGGCCGACCCGGCGCTCAAGCCGTCGCCTTCGCACATCGCCTTCGTGCGCGATGCGTCGATGGACCTGCTGCGCATCCGCGCCGGCACCACGCTGCTGCGGCTGCCGACGGCCGACGAGGTGACGAAGCGGCTGCGCTTCTTCAACACCGGCCCGGCGGCGCGCGCCGACGTGATGCTGGCGCATCTCGACGGGCGCGGCCTGGCCGGTGCCGCCCATGGCGAGCTGGTCTATGCCGTCAACGCCGGCACCACGGCGGCGGTGCTGCCGATGCCGGGGCTGGAAGGCCGCGCGCTGGAACTGCACCCGGTGCACCGCGCGCCCACGGCAGCCGACCCGCGCCCCGCACGTGAGGCGCGCTGGGACGCCGCCACCGCCACGATCACCGTGCCACCGCGCACGGCGCTGGCCTTCGTGGGGCGCTGAGCGCGGCGCCGGGGCTTCGACAGGCTCAGCCTGAACGGAGGCGCTCGCTAGAGGGCTTCGACAGGCTCAGCCCGAACGGGATCCCTCCGTTC
>JBIJAP010000461.1:0-3002 GCA_044345715.1 Rubrivivax sp. | reverse complement strand
GCAGCGGGGCGTCGAAAGACAGGCCGGTGACGAGCGGCCTGTCGTCGTCAAGCCGCGGCAGCCGCGCCGCGCCGCCAGCAGCCGGCACCAGCCGCACGGCTTGCGCCAGCGCGCGCGGCACCGGCGCGTTGAACGCCAGGCGCATCGGCCGCAGCGGCAGACAGGCGGCGCGGGCGTTTTCGCGCTCGCAGCTGAACTCGGCCAGCAGACGCGGGCGCACGGTCCACTGGAAGCGTTGCTCCTGGCGCACCCGCAGCGCCGCGTCGTCGGCTGCCGCGATGCCACGGCCCCACACCAGGCGCACACGCGCACCGGCCGCGAACGGCCGCTGGCAGGCCAGGAGCAGCAGGCGATCGGGGCGGCCGTCGCGCTCGCGGCCCCGCACGGCCGGCGTGCGCTCGTAGCCCAACGCGCGCATCGTGCGCTCGCGCTCGGGGCCACTGAGCACGCGCACGGCCAGCGGCTCCACCAGGCCCTCGACCTCGCAGCGGGCGTGGCGCTCGACGCTGGCCGCATCGACGGCGCCGTTCAGCCTGACGATGAAGTGCTGTCCTTCGTCGATGGCCGATCCGGGCCAGGGCTGCACGTTCAGCACCGCCGGCGCACCGGTGGCGAACTCGAAGCGCGTGCGGCCTTGCAGCGCGCCGGCCACGCCCTGCCAGCCGGGCACGGCATCGAGCGTGCAGCGCTGGCCGGCGGGCAGTGGCTCGGCGAGGTCGAAGACCCAGCGGCGATCGTCGAGCCAGCGGCCGTCGCCTGGCGGTACCCGGCCGTTGCAGCGCAAGCTGAAAGGCGCGGGCGCGCGCGGATCGCCGGCCGTCGTCGCAGCGGCATCGAAGCGCAACTGCACCTGGCGCACCGCGGCCACTTCGCCTTGCGGCGTGACCTGGGCCACGCTGGCGGCGCCGGCCGCGCCGGCCAGCAGCGCCAGCGCCGCCGCCAGGCCGGCGCGGAGGGCGGCACGAAGGACAGCGCCAGGGCGCCCGGATTGCGTCTGCTGAGTCATCGCCCCACCTCGTGTCCGGGGCATTGTGCGCGCGGGGCTTCGACAGGCCTGTGCAAGCGCCCGGCGCGGCGGGTCGGTCAGGGCGGGCCTTCGCGCCCGCCGCCGCGCGCTTCGAGCTGCAGCTCGCGCCGCTGCAGCATCAGCTGCCGCAGGCGGGCGTCGATGACCGAGGCCTCGATGAAGTCCTGTTGCCCGGCCGGCCCGCGCGCCGCCTGCTGCGCGACGCGGAAGCGATCGATGGCGCCGGGCAGATCGCCCAGCACGGCCCGCGCCTCCGCCGCCGCCCGCTTGGCGCGCAGCGTCAAGCCCAGCGCCTCGGCGGTGCCGGCCAGGCGCTCCCAGGCAGTGGCGTCGTTGGGGTGCTCCGAGACCCAGGTCTGCAGCGCCTCGGTGCTGGCGCGCAGCGGCGCCGCCTCGGCACCCGGGCTGGCGTGGTGCCGGTCGAGCAGCAGTTGCGCGCGCAGCAGCATCGGCGCGCGCATCGTGCTGCGCGGCGCGCTCGGGGCCAGGGTGTCGAGCAGGGCCAGCGCGCCGCGGGTGTCGCCGGCGGCCTGGCGCAGCTCGGCGTGCATCAGCAGCAAGGCACGCTCGGCCTCGGTGTCGCGCACCGGCAGGGCGGCGGCCATCGCGCGCGCCTCAGTGGCCAGGCGCTCGGCGCGCGGGGTGTCTTTCAGGCGCGCGGCTGCCAGCGCACCGGCGATGCGGGCGCCGATCTGGTCGGTGGCGGCCGGCGAGGAGCTTTCGCCCGACAGGCGGGCCAGGCCTTGCGCGCTCGGGTCCATCAGCACGCGGGCGCGGGCCTGCATGACGGCGTGGCGCAGCGTGGGCACGGGCGGCGCCATCGGCGCGGCCAGCACGCGGTTGCGCGCCTCGGTGATGCGGTCGCTGGTGAGCGGGTGGGTGCGCAGGTAGGGGAAGCCGTTGGTGTCGTTCAGGCGGTTGGCGAGGTCGAGCTTCTCGAACATCTGCGCCATGCCGTTGGTGTTGTAGCCGGCGTCGGCCAGCAGGCCGAAGCCGACGCGATCGGCCTCGCGCTCCATCGCACGGGTGAAGTTCAGCTGCGTCTGGATGGCCGCCGCCTGCCCGCCCATGATGGCTGCGTTGGCGCCGTCGATGCCGCCGCCGTTGGTGGCCCGGCTGGCCGCCAGCACGCCCAGCAGAAAGCCCGCCACCGCCAGCAGCGAGGCCTGCTGCTGCGGCGCGATGCTGCGGGCGATGTGGCGCTGCGTGACGTGCGTGAGCTCGTGCGCCAGCACCGAGGCCAGCGCGTCGGAGGTGCTGGTCAGCGCAATCAGGCCCAGGTGCACGCCGACATAGCCGCCGGGCAGCGCAAAGGCGTTCACGCTGCGGTCGTTGATGAGGAAGATCTCCCAGGCGAAGGCCGAGTCGATGTCGGGCTCGATGTCACCACGCTGGCGCGCCGCAGCCAGCAGCGGGGCGTAGAGCTGCTGGATGTAGTCGAGCAGGATCGGGTCGTCGAGGAAGACGGGGTCGCGGCGGCCTTCGCGCAGGATGGCGTCGCCGAGGCGGCGCTCCTGGTTCACCGAGAGGTCGGCCGAGGCGCCCTCGCCCAGCGCTGGCAAGCGCACGGCGTTCGGCGTCTGTGCCCAGGCGGGCGCGACCGCGCTCAGGCCCATCAGGGCGGCCAGCGCGGCGGCGCCCAGGCGCGAGCGGGTGTTCGGGGCAGCGTTCAAAGCAGTCCTTCTTGGGGCGGGCTGTCAGCCCCTGCTGGCTATCATGACACCGCCCCGTTGCTGAACGTGAAGACCATGTCACCGCCTGTTCCCGCGCCGAGTTCGCCGCTGACCCACTTTGACGCCCAGGGCCAGGCGCACATGGTCGATGTCTCGGCGAAGGCCGAAACCCACCGCGTGGCGCGGGCCACCGGCCTGATCCGCATGAAGCCCGAGACCTTTGCGCTGGTGGCAGGCGGCCAGGCCAAGAAGGGCGACGTCATCGCGGTGGCGCGCATTGCTGCCATCCAGGGCGCCAAGCG
>JBIJAP010000069.1:0-11826 GCA_044345715.1 Rubrivivax sp. | reverse complement strand
GCAGGCGGCGCACCACTTCGCCGACCACGGCATCGGCCTTGACAACCTGAGCATCGACGTCAAGAAGATGCTGGCGCGCAAGGACACCGTCGTGAAGCAGAACAACGACGGCATCCTGTACCTGTTCAAGAAGAACAAGATCAGCTTCTTCCACGGCCGCGGCTCGTTTGTGAAGGCCGTTGACGGCGGCTATGAAGTGGCCGTGGCGGGCGCCGCTAATGAGCTGCTGCACGGCAAGCACATCGTCGTGGCCACCGGCAGCAACGCCCGCGCGTTGCCCGGCGTGCCCTTTGACGAAGACAAGATCCTCAGCAACGACGGCGCCCTGCGCGTGGGCGCGGTGCCCAAGAAGCTGGGCCTCATCGGCGCCGGCGTCATCGGCCTGGAGATGGGCTCGGTGTGGCGCCGCCTCGGTGCCGAGGTCACGGTGCTCGAGGGCCTGCCCACCTTTCTGGGCGCGGTCGACGAGCAGATCGCGAAAGAGGCCCACAAGGCCTTCGTGAAGCAGGGCCTGAAGATCCAGCTCGGCGTGAAGGTGGGTGAGGTCAAGGCCACCAAGTCGGGCGTCAGCATCGCCTACACCACGGCCGCTGGCGAGGCGCAGACGCTGGCCGTCGACAAGCTGGTGGTCAGCATCGGCCGCGTGCCCAACACCACGGGCTTGAACGCCGAAGCCGTGGGCCTGAAGCTCGACGAGCGCGGCGCCATCGTCGTCGACGACGAGTGCCGCACCAACTTGGCCGGCGTGTGGGCGGTGGGCGACGTGGTGCGCGGCCCGATGCTCGCGCACAAGGCCGAGGAAGAGGGCGTGGCGGTGGCCGAGCGCATCGCCGGCCAACACGGGCACGTCAACTTCAACACCGTCCCCTGGGTCATCTACACCAGCCCCGAGATCGCCTGGGTCGGCCAGACCGAGCAGCAGCTCAAGGCGGCCGGCCGCGCCTACAAGGCCGGCACCTTCCCGTTCATGGCCAACGGCCGCGCGCGCGCTTTGGGCGACACCACCGGCATGGTGAAGTTCCTAGCCGACGCCACGACGGACGAGATCCTCGGCGTGCACATCGTCGGCCCCCAGGCCAGCGAGCTGATCGCCGAGGCCGTGGTGGCGATGGAGTTCAAGGCCAGCAGCGAGGACATTGCCCGCATCTGCCATGCCCACCCGTCGCTGAGCGAAGCCACGAAAGAGGCTGCGCTGGCGGTGGACAAGCGCACGTTGAACTTCTGACGTGAGCGCCGCAGCGCCCGCACCACGGCCGCAGGCGCCCGAGGTCGAGGCGTTGCAGGCCGCGCTTGCGGCGACGCGGTTCGAGAGCGTCGTCGCTGAGGGACCGGCCCTGTTCAGGGCCGCCCGCGACCGCGGCGACTGGGGGGTGGCCAGCGACGCGGCGCTGTGCGTCGGGCGGGCCTGCTCGAACCTCTCGCGCGCCCAGGACGCCCTGCGCTGGACGCAGGAGTCCGCGCAGGCAGCGCAGCAACTGGGCGATGCCGAGCGGGAGTGCGTGGCCTGGGGCCAGCTGGCCACGGAGCAGGCGCGGGGCGACCAGCTGGCCCTGGCGCTGGACGCGCTGGGCGAGATGGACCGCCGCCTGCCCGAGGTGCATCACCAGGGCGCCGTGCGTGCGTTACTCGGCAGCATGGCCGCCACCCTGTACAGCATGGGCCTCACTGCCCCGGCGCTGCAGGCCTACGAGCGCGCGCTTGCCATCGCCGAGGCCGAGGGCGAGCCTGGCCAGGTGGTGACCTTGCGCACCAACTGGCTGGTGGTGGCGAACGAGCACCACCGCGCGATCGATGGCGAGGACTCGGCCGCCGCGATCGGGCTGGCTCGGCGCATGGAGCGAGAGCTTGCGCTGCTGAAACCCGCAGTGGCGGCCCTGGATGCCCCGCGGTGCCACTGGCGGCTGGCCCATGTGACCGCAGCCGTCCACGCCGCCGCGGGCCGCGCCGCCGAGGCCGCCTCGGTGCTGCAGCGCGTGCTCGACGAGTCTCCATCCCTGCCGCCGGTCCTGCTGTCCTCGTTGTGGGTGGACCTTGCCAAGGCCCGCATGGCCCTGGGCGAGCCGGACCGCGCCCGCGAGGCAGCGCAGCGCGCTGCCGCAGGGGCGGACCCGGCGCTGTCGCAATCGCGCCATGGCCAACACCTGCAGCTCCGCTCGGAGATCGCGGCGCTGCTGGGCCGCCACGAGGAGGCGCTGGCGCTGCACAAGCAGTTTCACCATCGCGCGCGCGCCGTGCTCGTGGCGGCCGTCGAGACGCGGCTTGAGGGTTCGCTGGCCCGCCTCTCGGCACTGGACGCTGTGGTGGAGAACCAGCGCCTGAGGGCACAGAACCAGGGTCTTGTCGAGGGCGTGGCGCGCATGAGCGCGCTCGCGGCCACCGACCCGCTGACCGAGTTGTTCAACCGCCGCGGCTTCGAGGCGGAGCTGCACCGCCTGGGCGACGGGCGTTCCGACCGGGTGCTGGCCCTGATCGACGTCGACCACTTCAAGGCCATCAACGACCACCATGGCCATGCCACCGGCGACCGTGTGCTGCGCGAGCTGGCGCGCTGCCTCGGCGCGGTGCTGCGGCCCCGCGACCTGCTGGCCCGGTACGGGGGCGAGGAGTTCGCGCTGTTGCTGCAGGAGCTGGAAGCGGGCGTAGCCGTCGGCGTGCTTGAACGCATGCGAGAGGCGGTGGTGGCACACGACTGGTCGGTCATCGGCCCGGGCTTGCGCGTCACGGTCAGCCTGGGCGCGGTGCGGCCGGCGCCCGACGAACCGCTGGCCGATGCGCTGCAGCGTGCCGACCGGCTGCTCTACGAGGCCAAGCACAGGGGGCGCGACTGCGTCGTCTGCGATCTGCCCGACGGCGACGGCCCGGTTGCTCAGCCATGAGTTCCGTCGAGCAGCTCTATCGCCGCCTGCTCGCCGAGCGCGGCTACCGCGCCGACGACGCCCAGCTGCGCGCCGTGGCCGCACTCACGCGCTGCGAGCGCGAGTGGGCCGACTACAAGGCCCGCCGCGGCAACCCGCTGACCAAGCTGCTGCTGCGCCCGCCCATCCCGCGCGGCGTGTACATGTGGGGTGGAGTGGGGCGTGGCAAGAGCTTCCTGATGGACTGCTTCTTCCAGGCCGTACCGCTGACGCGCAAGACGCGGCTGCACTTCCACGAGTTCATGCGTGAGGTGCACCGCGAGCTGCAAGACCTGAAGGGCACCGCCGACCCGCTCGACGAGCTCGGCCGCCGCATCGCGCGCCGCTTCCGGTTGATCTGCTTCGACGAGTTCCATGTCGCCGACGTCACTGACGCGATGATCCTGCACCGGCTGCTGGCCGCGCTGTTCGACAACCGCGTGAGCATCATCGCGACCAGCAACTTCCACCCCGACGGCCTGTACCCCAACGGCCTGCACCGCGACCGCATCCTGCCCGCCATCGAGCTGCTGAAGGCGAAGATGGAGGTCATCAACGTCGATGCCGGCAACGACTATCGCCAGAGCACGCTCGAAAAGCTGCCGATGCTGCACACGCCGATCGGCCCGCAGGCCGACGTGGCGCTGGAGGCCGCCTTCGAAGGCCTGCGCGAGGCGCTGGACGAACCGCCCGTGCTGAACATCGAGCACCGCGAGATCCGCGCCGTGCGCCGCGCGGGTGGCGTGGTGTGGTTCGACTTCCGCACGCTGTGTGGCGGGCCGCGTTCGCAGAACGACTACCTTGAGCTGGCCAGCCGCTTCCACACCGTGCTGCTGGGCAACGTGCCGCAGATGCCACCGCGGCTGGCCAGCGAGGCGCGGCGCTTCACCTGGCTGGTCGACGTGCTCTACGACCGTCGCGTCAAGCTGATCCTCTCGATGGCTGTGCCGCCCGAGCAGCTCTACACCGAGGGCCCGCTCGCACACGAGTTCCCGCGCACCGTGTCGCGACTGGCCGAGATGCAGTCGGCCGAGTACCTTGCCGAGGCGCGGCGCACCGTCGACACCTCGCTGACGTGATGGCGGCCCGCCAGCGCCCTTCGTTGCTGTGGCTGGCGCTGGGCCTCGTCGCTGCGCTGCTGCCCGCCCAGGCCGACGAGGCCCGTCAGCGACTGGTGGCCGAGCGCGCGGCGCTGCTGCAGCGTTTCGCTGCCGAGGAGCGCGCCTGCGCCGATCGATTCGCCGTCACGGCCTGCCTCGACGAGGTGCGCTCGCGCCAGCGCGCCGCACTCGAGCCGCTGCGCGAGCAGGAGCTGCGGATCGACGAAGCTGAGCGCCAGCGCCGGGCCGACGAGCGGCGCGCCGCCGTGGCCCAGAAACAGGCCGAGCTGGCCCGCCGGCCGCTGCCGCCGGTGGCGCCGGAGTGGCGCCTGCGCGAGCCTGCCGGCGCGGCGAGCGCCACGCAGGCGGCGCCGGCCGGCGCCGAGCCACCGCGCCGAGCCGTGGCGCCATCGCGTGACGCAGCGGCCGAAGCCGCCGAGGCGGGCCAAAGGGCCCGCAGCCTGCAGGAGGCGCGCGAACGGGCCAAGGCTGCCGAAGCAGGCATCCGCGAGCGAAGGGCTCGCCAGAAGGAAGCTCTGGCCGCCAAGGGGCGGCAGCCCGACAGCCTGCCCAGGCCCGGCGCCTCGGCGTCGGCGCCTGCGCGTTGACGCCGTGCCGCGCCTACTTCAGCGGGTCGAAGCGGGCCAGCGCGAGCGAGAGATTGTCGCCGCCGCCGCGCGCGCGCTGGCGCGCCTTAGAGATGAGCATCTCGCTGGCTTCGCGCGGGGCCAGCGCGTACAGGATGGCGCCGATCTCCTTCGGCGTGAAGTAGTGCCACAGGCCGTCGGAGCAGGCGATGAGGCTGTCGCCGAACTCCAGCTTCTCGATGTGCCACAGCGCGATCGGCGGGTCGGCATGGGTGCCCAGGCAGCCTGTGAGCAGGTTGCTCTGCGGGTGCGTGTTGGCGGCTTCCTCGCTGATCTTGCCTTCGTCGATGAGGCGTTGCACAAAGCTGTGGTCGATGGTGCGGCGCATCATTTCGGCACCACGGAAGTGGTACACGCGCGAATCGCCGGCATGGATGACGTGGCACTCCATGTTCGGGCTCACGTGGTACGCGGCCAGCGTGCTGTGCGGCTCTTCTTCGGAGGTGATGGCGGTGAGCTTGATCATCAGGTGGGATTCGGTCACCACCTGCTTGAGCATCTCGCCGGAATCCTCTTCCAGGGGGGCGAAGCGCTCGTAGATCTGGCGTGCGGTCAGCAGCACCTGGTCGGCCGCCTTGCGGCCTCCGCTCTTGCCGCCCATGCCGTCGGCCACGACGGCCATGATCGAGCCCTGCGTTCGCGGGTGCGGGATCACCTCGACCTGGTCCTGCTGATAGGCGCGGTCGCCGCGGTGCAAGCCGGTGGCTGCAATGAAACGGAACGGAACGGTCGAGATGGCCATGCGGGAAATATAAACTCGGCTCGCTCGCGCCAACGGCGAATCGATGGACCAGAACCTGCATTCCCCCCAGCGCCTGCTGATCGAACTGCGCATCGAGCACGCCGACCTCGACGACCTCATCGACGCCCGGGGTGTGGTGCCGGTTGATGAGCTCGCGCTGCGCCGTTTGAAGAAGCGCCGCCTCCTTCTGCGCGACCAGATCGCGCGCCTGGAGGCCGAGCTCGACCCGCCGGAGCCGGCCTGAGCGCCGATCTCGTCAACGCCGTCTCGCAGGCCTTCGCGGTCGACGGCCCGCTGGCGCGCCAGGTCGGCGGCTTCATGCCGCGGCCGCAGCAGGACCGCCTGGCGCTGCGCATCGCCGAAGCCATCGAGTCGCGCGAGGCGCTGGTGGCCGAGGCCGGCACCGGCGTCGGCAAGACCTTCGCTTACCTCGTGCCGCTGCTGCTGAGTGGACGCCGGGCGCTGGTGAGCACGGCTACGAAGAGCCTGCAGGACCAGCTCTTCCTGCGCGACCTGCCCAAGCTCTGCGATGTGCTCGGCCTGCCCACCCGGCTGGCCCTGCTGAAGGGGCGCGCCAGCTACCTGTGCCGCTGGCGGCTGCAGCAGGCGCAGCATGGGGCGCAGCTGCCGGACCGCTTTGCCGCGCGCGCGCTGCAGCGCGTGGCCGTCTGGGCACAGGGCACGGCCGCGGGCGACCTGGCCGAGATCGAAGGCCTGGACGAGCGCTCGCCGGTGATCCCGCTCGTCACCAGTACGCGCGATAACTGCCTCGGCACCGAATGCCCCGAGCACCGCGCCTGCCACGTGATGCAGGCGCGGCGCGAGGCGATGGCCGCCGATGTCGTCGTCGTCAACCACCACCTGTTCTTTGCCGACCTCACCTTGCGCGACAGCGGCGTGGCCGAGCTGCTGCCCACGGTGGACGCGGCGGTGTTCGACGAGGCCCACCAGCTGGTCGAGGCCGGCGTGCAGTTCTTGGGCACGCAGCTGGCCAGCGGCGTGGCGCTGGAGCTGGCACGCGATGCCTTGGCCGCCGGCCTGCAGCACGCCCGTGGCCTGCTGCCCTGGGCCGACCTGCAGGCCGCGCTGGAGCGCGCCGCGCGCGAGCTGCGCCTGGCGGCAGCCGGCCCGCTGCGGGGCGATTCGGCCGGGCGCGGCGTGATCAAGCGCCGCTGGGAAGACTGCGAATCGGCCCTGTCCGGCGCCTTGCCGGCGCTGGCCGATGCCGCGCGCGAGCTGGCCGACGCGCTGGCCTCGGTGGCCGAGACGGCGCCCGACTTTCCGCGCCTGGAGCAGCGGGCGCGCACGCTGGCCGCGCTGGCCGGGCACTTCGGCGAAGAAGCCGAGTCGGGCCACGTGCGCTGGGTCGACATCACGCCGCACCAGGCGCGGCTGGTCGAGTCGCCGCTGGACATCCGCGAAATGATGCAGGGCCAGCGCGCCAGCGTACCCAAGGCCTGGGTCTTCACCTCCGCAACGCTGGGCGACGACGACGCGCTGAGCTGGTTCACGCGCCGTGCCGGGCTCGAAGACGCCGGCACGCTGCGGGTCGGCAGCCCCTTCGACTACGCCTCCAACGCCAGAGTCTGGGTGCCACAGCGCTTTCCGCTGCCCAATGCACAAGCGCACCCGGCGGCCGTCGGGGCGCTGGCGGGCCGCTTGGCGCGGGCGCTGGGCGGCCGCTGTTTCGTGCTCACCACCACCTTGCGCGTGCTGCCGCTGGTGGCCGACGCACTGGCTGCCGCGGCTCCGGAGCTGACGCTGCTGGTGCAGGGCAGCGAGCCGCGCCGCGCCTTGCTGCAGCGCTTTGGTGACGGCCGCGGCGCCGTGCTCGTGGGCTCGGCCAGCTTCTGGGAAGGCATCGACATGCCGGGCGACGCGCTGCAGTGCGTGCTGATCGACAAGCTGCCGTTCCCGCCGCCGGGCGACCCACTGGTCGAAGCGCGCGTGAAGCAGTTGCGTGACGAGGGCCGCAACCCCTTCGACGACTACTTCGTGGCCGAGGCGGCGGTGTCGCTGAAGCAGGGCGCTGGCCGCTTGATCCGCACCGAAACCGACCGTGGCCTGCTGGTGCTGTGCGATCCGCGCCTGACGCAAATGCGATACGGCCGCCGCCTGCTGGCCGCGTTGCCGCCGATGGGGCAGTTACCCGACGAGGCGGCGGCGCTGGAGTGGCTGGCCGACCTGGCCTCAGCGCATTGAGATCAGCGCGCCGAGCCCGCCACGCCGATCACCACAACTTCCACCAGGCCTTGCCCTTCTCGCGGGCCAGGAAACCCTGGCTGAGGAACTCGCTGTTGGGGAAGTTCTGCTTCAGCACCCGTTCGGTGGCGTCGCGCAGCGAGATCATCTGCAGCTTCTCGTAGCTCTGCATCAGGATGAACAGCGCTTCTTCGGCGGCCGGTGCCTGCTGGTACTCGGTCACGGCCACCTGGGCGCGGTTGACCGCGGCCAGGTAGGCGCCGCGACGGAAGTAGTAGCGCGCCACGTGCACCTCGTGGGCGGCCAGGGTGTGCAGTATGTGGTTCATGCGCAGCCGTGAATCGGCGGCGTAGCGCGACTGCGGGAACTGGTCGGTCAGCTGCTTGAAGGCCTGCCAGGCGTCGCGCGCGGCGCGCTGGTCGCGCTCGGCGATGTCCTGGCTGGCGATGCGACCGATGAAGCCGAGGTCGTCGTTGAAGTTGATCACGCCCTTCAGGTAGTAGGCGTAGTCGAGTGCCGGGCTGCTGGGGTTGAGCTTGATGAAGCGGTCGATCGTCGACAGCGCCGTCGCCTTCTCACCCGAGCGCCAGTTGGCGTAGGCCAGGTCAAGCAGCGCCTGCTGCGCCAGCAGCGAACCGGCCGCCAGGCCCTCGATGCGGCCGAGCAACTGGATGGCGCGGTCGTAGGCGCCGGCTTCCATGTCGTCGCGCGCCTCGCGGTACAGGCGATCGGCCTGCGCAGCGGGTGTGATGGTCGTGTCGGGCGTCGATCCGCAGGCGGCCAGCAAGGCCACCAGCGCGACAATCGATGCCTTGCGCACCGCCGGGCTGATTCGCGTCTTCCACACAGTGTCTGTCTCGATCGCCCGGTCCATGAACAAAACGGCGGATGAAAACCGAAGAGTA
Source organism: Rubrivivax sp. (assembly GCA_044345715.1). GTDB lineage: Bacteria > Pseudomonadota > Gammaproteobacteria > Burkholderiales > Burkholderiaceae_C > Rubrivivax. Next base: position 3,336 of record JBIJAP010000069.1, on the reverse strand, counting down.
TAAGGACGGCCCCCTGACCACCGAGTCCGCCCCACTGGCCGACGAGGCCGCGCTGGACGGCGAAGACGCCGCGCCCGAATGGCGCAGTGGCGCCATCCACCGCAGCCTGCACGGCACGCGTCTGGACAAGGCGCTGGTGGCGCTGGCGCCGGAGTTCTCGCGCAGCCACCTGCAGCGCCTGCTCGAGGCCGGCCACGTGCGGCTCGACGGCGCCCCGGCGCAAGCCGCCTCGCAGCGCGTGAAGTCGGGGCAGCAGCTGGCGGTGGAACTCGTGCCCACCGACGAGAGCAAGGCCTTCCGCCCGCAGCCCATGGTGCTGAACGTGCTGCATGAGGACGAGCACCTGCTGGTGCTCGACAAGCCCGCCGGCCTCGTCGTGCACCCGGCTCCGGGCCACTGGCAGGGCACCCTGCTCAACGGCTTGCTGGCCCACCATGCCGGTGCTTCGCTGCTGCCGCGGGCCGGCATCGTGCATCGGCTCGACAAGGACACCTCGGGCGTGATGATGGTCGGCAAGACGCTGCCGGCCGTGACGGCGCTGGTGCGCGCCATCGCCGCGCGTGACGTGCACCGGCGCTACCTGGCCCTCGCCGCCGTCGGGCCGCGCAGCGAGCGGCCGCCGGCGGCCTTCAGCGTCGAGGCGCCGATCGGCCGCGACCCGGTGTCGCGGCTGCGCATGGCCGTCGTGGCATCGGGCCGGCCGGCGCGCACCGACTTCGAGGTGCAGGTGCAGCACGACGGTTTCGTGGCGCTGCGCTGCACGCTGCACAGCGGCCGCACGCACCAGATCCGCGTGCACCTGGCCTCCCGCGGGCTGCCGCTGGTGGCCGATGCCTTGTACGGCGGCCGGCCGGCGCTCGGCATGGAGCGCCAGGCGTTGCACGCCGCCGAGCTGGCACTGGCGCATCCAGTCAGCGGTACGGCGCTGGCTTTCAGCTGCCCGCCGCCGGCGGACTTTGCCGCCGCCTGGGCCGCGTTACACTAGTGGCCGATTCGGCGCAGCAGGCCAAGCCGCCGCCGAACGATCCCTGACAAGCACTACGCCGCTGGCGCACCCCACCCGGGAGCCCCAGCCCGCCGCTCCACACGAGCCCGGAACCCCAGCTGCCCAAGCCTCGCTCGCCTGACCGCGGGCCTCGATCGACACCCCTCCCGGCCATCTCAGCCGGGCATTCATTGCACCCCGCGCCGTCCATGAACACCGCCGAGGCCAAGCGAGTCCTCGAAACCGCGCTCATCTGTGCTGCCGCGCCGATGGGCATGTCCGAGATGCGGGCCCTCTTCGATGGCCAGGTCGGCGCAGACACGCTGCGTCACCTGCTCGACGAACTGGCGCGCGACTGGGAGCACCGTGGCGTCGAGCTCGTCGCCCTGGCCAGCGGCTGGCGCTTCCAGAGCCGGCCGGAGATGCGCGAGTACCTCGACCGGCTGCACCCCGAGAAGCCGCCGAAGTACTCGCGTGCCGCGATGGAGACCCTGGCCATCGTGGCCTACCGCCAGCCCGTGACGCGGGGCGACATCGAAGACATCCGCGGCGTCACCGTCAGCAGCCAGATCGTCAAGCAGCTCGAGGACCGCGGCTGGATCGACGCCATCGGCTACCGCGAGGCCCCCGGCCGCCCGGCGCTGTACGCGACGACCCGGCAGTTCCTCGACGACCTCGGCCTGGCCAGCCTGGACCAGTTGCCGCCCCTCGAGGCAGGTTCGGGCGAGGGCGGCGCGTTCGCCGAGTTGGCGGCACGGGAAGAGCCGCTGTTGCTGGACGAGCCCCAGGCGGCGCTGCCGCTGGAAGACGGGGCGCCCGCCGAGGTGGCGGGCGAGCCGGAGACCGAGCCGGAGACCGAGCTCGTGGCCGAGCCTGCGCCCACGGCGCTGGCCGAGCCGGTGCCCGAGCCGATCACCGAACCCCAAGCCGAACCTGAACCCGAACCGAGTGCCGAACCGACCGCTGACCCGGACGCTGCCCATGACCCCCGCTGACGACGCCGACACCCCGATGCCCGACTCCACCGAGGGCAGCGCGCCGCCCAAGCGGCGCCGTGCGCCGCGCAAGACCGAGGTCGCCGAGACGCCGTCGCCCAGCCTTACCGAGGTGGTGGCAGCCGCCGATGCGCCATCGCGCGACACGCTGTTCGCCAGCGCCGCGCCAGTCAAGCGCACTCGCAAGCCGCGCAAAGCCGAGGCCGCGGCAGCAGACGATGCCGCCAGCCCGGCGCCCGGCGCGCCCGACCGGGCCGAGGCCCGCCCGGCGGCAACCGAGGCGATGCCCTCCGTCGAGGCCGTGCCGCCGTCCGTCGAGGCCATGGCCCTGGGCGGTGCCGACGCGGATGCCGGCCCCGCTGACGGCCCGCGCGACGGCAATGCTGCCGACGACGATTCGCGCGGCCGCCGCCGCAACCGGCGCCGCGGCCGCCGCGGCCGCCGCGACGACGAGACGCCCCTGGACGGCGCCGCTCCCGTGGCCCGCCCCGCTGCCGTTCAGCCTGCGGTTGACGCGGTGGAGCTGTTCAAGCAGGTGCTTGCCGGCGCCTACGACGCGGAGGCCGATGCCGACGCACCGGCCGGCACCGACGACCCGGCGCTTGGAGCCGAGCCTGCAGTCGAGGCTGAGCCGCTGCGCATGGCCGACGAAGAGGCCGATGCTGACCGGGAGCCTTCGGCCGACGCCGGCCCCGAGGCCGCCGCCCGCCGCGTGCTCGCTCCTGATCCCGATGCGCCGAAGCTGCACAAGGTGCTGGCGCAGAGCGGTGTCGGTTCGCGGCGCGACCTCGAGCAGATGATCGTCGACGGCCGGGTCACCGTGAACGGCGCGCCGGCCCACGTCGGCCAGCGCATCAGCTTCGGCGACCGCATCGCGCTCGACGGCAAGCCGGTGCGGGTGCGCATCCAGCCGCCGAAGCCGCGGGTGCTGGCGTACCACAAGCCGGCCGGCGAGGTGGTGTCGCACGACGATCCGCAGCAGCGGCCGACCGTGTTCCGCCGTCTGCCGCGTCTGCCGCAGGGCAAGTGGCAGTCGGTGGGCCGGCTCGATATCAACACCGAGGGCCTACTGCTGTTCACCAACAGCGGCGAACTGGCCAACCAGCTGATGCACCCGCGCTTCGGCGTCGAGCGCGAGTACGCCGTGCGCTCGCTGGGCATGCTGTCGGTCGAGTCCAAGCAGCGCCTGCTCGAAGGCGTGGAGATCGACGGCCTGCGTGCCGCCTTCAAGAGCCTCGAGGACGGCGGCGGCGAAGGTGTGAACCACTGGTACCGCGTCGTCATCACCGAAGGCCGCAACCGCGAGGTGCGCAAGCTCTTCGAGGCCGTGGGCCATGCCGTCAGCCGCCTGATCCG
>JBIJAP010000460.1:0-3038 GCA_044345715.1 Rubrivivax sp. | reverse complement strand
GGATGGCTGGCGCTGTGGCCGCCTCCTCGCCCCACGACGCCAACTGGGTGCTGCCGGTGCCGCTGTCACCCGCGCGCCTGGCCGAGCGCGGCTACAACCAGGCCTGGGAGCTGGCGCGCCGCGTGGCCCGGCTGCGCGGCCTGCCCAGCGACGCCACGCTGCTGCAGCGGCCCATCGACACCGCCCACCAGACCGGCCTCGATCGCGCGGCGCGCGCGGCCAACCTGGCCGGCTCGTTCATGGTCGATCCCACGCGGCGCGCCGAGCTAACGGGCCGGGCCGTGGCGCTGGTCGACGACGTCATGACCACGGGCGCCACCGTCGCCGCCGCGGCCGCGGTGCTGCGGCGAGCCGGCGCGGCATCGGTGTCGGTGTGGGTGTTTGCGCGCACGCCGGCCCCTGGCCGCGACTGAGAGCCTGAGAGGCCGCATCGATGTTCCATGTCGTGCTCGTCGAGCCCGAGATCCCGCCCAACACCGGCAACGTGATCCGGCTGGTGGCCAACACCGGCTGCAGCCTGCACCTCGTCGAGCCCCTGGGTTTTGCGATGGACGACAAGCTGCTGCGCCGCGCCGGGCTCGATTACCACGAGTGGGCCGAAGTCCGGCACCACGCCAGCTTCGACACGCTGCTGGCCGCCGAGCGCCCGGACCCGGCCCGTGTCTTCGCCTTCACCACGCACGGCTCGCAGCCGCTGAGCGCGCTGCGCTGGCAGCCGGGCGACTGGTTCGTGTTCGGCAGCGAGTCGCGCGGGCTCGATCCAGCCCTGCGCGAGCGCTTCGCCGCGCCACAACGTGTGCGTCTGCCGATGCGGCCGGGTCAGCGCAGCCTGAACCTCAGCAACGCGGTGGCTGTGGTCGTGTTCGAGGCCTGGCGGCAGCAGGGCTATGCCGGCGGCGGCTGAAGGTTCTCCGCGCGCGCACCGCGCGCCATCAGCAGCGCCACGGCCTCGGGCGGTGCCAGCCGGCCTGCCAGCACCTCGACCACGGCGGCCGTGATCGGCATCTCCACGCCCAGCGCCTGCGCGCGCGCCAGCGCCACGGCCGCCGTCGGCACGCCCTCGGCCACGTGGCCGAGTTCGGCCAGCGCCTCGGGCAGGCTGCGGCCCGCGGCCAATGCCAGGCCCACGGCGCGGTTGCGCGACAAGGCCCCGGTGGCCGTGAGCACGAGGTCGCCCAGGCCCGACAGCCCCATGAAGGTGTCGGCCCGCGCACCCAGCGCCAGGCCCAGGCGCGTCATCTCGGTCAGCCCGCGGGTGATGAGCGCCGCACGCGCGTTCAACCCGGCGCCGGGCAGGCCGTCGACGATGCCGGTGGCGATGGCGAGCACGTTCTTCAGTGCGCCGCCGACCTCGACGCCGACGATGTCGGTGCTGGTGTAGATGCGCAAGGCGCCGCCATGAAAGGCCTCGACGGCGCGCGCAGCCAGCGCAGCGTCGGTGCTGGCGGCCACCAGCGCGGTGGGCAGGCCGCGCGCCACCTCGAGCGCGAAGCTCGGGCCCGAGAGCACGCCACAGGGCGCGCCGGGGCGCAGTTCACGGGTGATCTCGTGGCCGAGCAGGCCGCTGCCGGCCTCGAAGCCCTTGCTCAGCCACAGCGCGGGCGCACCGGGCGGCAGCGCGGCGAGGCTGCCGCGCAGGCCCGCCATCGGTGTGGCAATGACGAGCAGCCCCGCCGCGCCGTGGGCCATCGCGCCGGGCAAATCGGCCGTGGCGGCCAGCGCCGACGGCAGCGCCACCTCGGGCAGGTAGCGCCGGTTGCAGCGTGCCGAGTCCAGCGCCGCCGCCTGCGCGGCATCGCGGGCCCACAGCTGCGTCTCGTGGCCGGCCTGCGCCGCGGCCACGGCCAGCGCCGTGCCCCAGGCGCCAGCGCCGAGCACTGCGATCTTCATCGCCGTGCCGTCCGCCTCAAGACCGCCGCTTCAGCACCCGCGCGCTCAGTTCGCGCCAGTGATGATGCGCGAGCCGCCGTTCGCCGCCGCGGCGGCCTGCTGCTGCTGGGCCTCGAACATGGCCTGGAAGTTCACTTCCGTCAGCAGGATGGGCGGGAAGCCGGCGCGCGTGCAGACGTCCGACACTATGGCGCGCAGGTATGGGTACACCATCTGCGGGCAGACGATGCTGACGATGCCCTGCAGCTGGTCTTGTGGCACGTTGCGGATCTCGAAGATGCCGGCCTGCTTGGCTTCCACCAGGAACAGCGTCTTGTCCTGGACCTTGGCCGTGACGGTGGCGGTGACGGTGATCTCGTACACGCCGTCGGCCACCTGGTCGGCGCCCATCTGCAGGTTGATGTCGACCTGCGGCTGAGCCTGCTCGAGCAGGATCTGCGGCGAGTTCGGCTGCTCCAGCGACAGGTCCTTGAGGTACATGCGCTGGATGTTGAAAACGGGGGTCTCGTCGGCCATGGTCCGGTCTCGGGTCTAGTCGGGTGAAAGAAGGCCCGGTGCCCTGGGGCACCGGGCCGGAATCGCGGATTATCGGTGAGCGCCGTGACGCTGCGGCAAGCCCCGGAGCAGGGGCCGCCTCAGGCGGCGAGCAAGGGGAGCAGACCGCCGCGCTGATCGAGCGCCATCAGGTCGTCGCAGCCGCCGACGTGCTTGTCGCCGATGAAGATCTGCGGCACCGTGCGGCGGCCGGTGAGCGAGACCATGGTGTCGCGCTGGGCGGGATCGAGGTCGACGCGGATCTCTTCGATCTGCTCGACGCCACGCTGCTTGAGCAGCGCCTTGGCGCGAACGCAGTAGGGGCACACCTGCGTGGTGTACATGCGCACGGGGCTCATGGAGGCTCCTGAAATGGGGGACGAGTTGGGGACGCTGCGGAGAATTGTCCGCAGCCGGCCTTCACCCTGCTGCCGACTTCTCCATCGGCAGCTGTGCTTCGCGCCAGGCGGCGCTGCCACCCGACACCGCCACGGCCTTTTCATACCCGGCCTTGCGCAACAGGCCCGCTGCCCGCCCGGCGCGCGCGCCCGTGGGGCACAGCACGATGAGTGGCAGCGCCTTGTTCGATGGCAGCTCCTTCGAGCCCTCGAGCT
>JBIJAP010000459.1:0-3049 GCA_044345715.1 Rubrivivax sp. | reverse complement strand
TGCCCCATGTTTCGTGGCAACGAAGTGGTTTGGGATGTCGTGAGCTTTCCTTAGGCCTGCTCCGGGTCGAGAGTTCCAGTTCTCCGACGGAGACAACGGCCGTTCGATCAACCTTGACAGGCCTCGGCTCACGCAGTGTCGGCTTACCCTGGAACTTGACCTTCCATCACATCGCCGATAAACACGGCGCTGGCTAAAGCGGTCATTCGCGGGTGGCCACCAACGACCGGCAAAGTATCCCGCCTGAAAGACTGCAGTCGGAAGCCCCGAACTGGCGCTGCTGACACTCAGCGGTCAATGAGTTGATCTCGTACAACAGCCTTGGAGCTGACATTCCAGGCCGCCGCGCGACATACAGCCCATCATCTGCAATCGAATGGCCGACGCGGAGTCGAAGCTGTACTGATCAGGGCCATTTTTCATCCGCAGCCGCGGCTTGGCCAATCCTGCTCCAAGCTCCATCCCTGGCCGATCCGGCTGGGTGCGCCGCGGCTGTCCCCTAAATGTCAAGCTATTCAAGGCCTGTGAAGTTATCCCTCCTCGCGCCATGGGGACAGGAAGTCGACTTCACCAACTCAAATAGCCGACGGCACGCGTGACCGAGGCCATTTCCCGCGGGAACTTCGGCTCGTAAACCGTTCAGTTGGGCCGCTTCAGGATGACTTTATGCACCGTCTCATACTCGGACTCGGTTAACGCGCCGGCCTCCTTTGCGCGAATCAGATCGCTGAGCTCCTGCCCCTTGGAAATCTTGGTGGAGTCCTGAACGGTCACACGGCTGCTGCTGCTGCTGCAGCCCGCCGTCATGCAAATCGCCGTAACAACGGAAGCAACTAAAGCGAAACGGAGCGTGGCATTCATTGTCACATCCTCACTTAACGCTCTCGACGAGCTTGCGACGTTGCGCGTCGTACTCTGCCGCGCTCAAGGCGCCGTTATCTCTTGCCTTCTTGAGGTCAATGAGTTGTTGGCCAATAGTGATATCCACTTGCCTGACAACCTCCGACGAACTGCAGCCCAACAGCGAAGCCAGCAGGAAGGTGCAACACACGGACTTGGTATTCAAAGTTCACACTCCTTTGTAGAGAATGCGGCATGCCGCCTTTCAATGGGGGTTGGTCTCTGGCGGGAAGCAGCACGTCTTCAGTGTAGCGTCGGAAAGGTGCAGCAGCACATGACCGTGGTTCGCCCGGTGGCCGGGCATCTAGTGGTTCTCAGCGCGATCGCGCTCGACAACGAGATGTCGGCGCTTGAGGGTCGGGGTATACCGCAATGCGGACACCTACACCGAACTGCACCGCCACATCCTCGACGGGTTCAACGAGTACGGTGTGCAGATCATGACGCCGGCCTACGAAGGGGATCCGGAGGTGGCCAAAGTGGTGCCACGGGAGCAGTGGTTCCTGGGGCCTGCGACGCCGCCGCCCGCACCGGCGGGCCGTTCGCCGGAATGAAGGTGCCCAGGTCCGTCGATTTTGCGAACGACATGCCAGACCGCCTGCCCCTGATGCGTTCCAGGTGGATGCATTCCCCTGTCAATTTCACAGCCCACGCTGCGCCGCACTGGTCGCGTCACTTCCGCTCTGACGACCTGGGGGAAGTCCGGGCCTGCATCGGCAGCAAGGATGGCCCGCACTCGCGCGTGGCGCACGGGGACCGGCCGCTGGGCTACGCCATGTACCAGGTCAGCGCGCACCACACGAATCTGGTCGGATCCGAGTCAGCGGTGTCGCAGGTTGTTCGCGGCAACGTGCATGCTGGGTGCTTCATCTGGCCTTGCCGCCGGGCACGGTGCTGCGCAGCGGACTGCGGACTTCTGCCCGCAGCGGGGCGAACACGGCGGTGCTGATCCCGCCCGGGTGGGCGTTCACGCGCATCAGCCCTCCCGGTGCCCTGTTCGCGGCGGAAGTCGACGCGCACGGGCTGATGGGCGAGCTGCAGGCCCGAAGACCCGATGAGGTCCATCGAAACCTCAGGCGCATGGCCATGCCGGAGTTGGCCACCGGCGAGCGCAGGGGGCTGCTGGCCGCTGCCTCGGAAATGGTCCTTGCCACCGAGCCTGGCATCGACGATCGGCAACAGGCCTTGGCTGAAGGGCGATTCATCGAACGCATGGTCGACCTCGTGCTGCGCGACGCCGTGACCCGACGCCCTGGTGAACTTACATTGGAGCGCGCACGGAACCTGGAGGCCTGGATCGATGCCCACCTCGGCGAGCCGATCACCGCGGGGGAGCTGTGCCGCGTCGCCGGTGTCGACGAGCGCTGCCTGCAGCAGTCTTTCCTGTACCGGCGCGGGATCTCACCGATGCGTTTCGTCGCCAAGCGCCGGTTGCTGGCCGCCCACCAATGGCTGACCGACGCTTCGCATGCCGGCAAGGTGACGGAAGCGGGGTTGCGCTTCGGCTTTTCCCACCTGGGCCGGTTCTCGGTGTCCTACCGCCAGTTGTTCGGGGAAACACCGCCTCAGACCCGTGCTACTCCGAGCCGACGTCGATGACTCGGCCGTTCGGAAAGTGGATAGCCGCGAAACCGGTCACGGGCTAGCGTCTGCCGGCTAACGGGAACGACCCCGCCGGTGCCGCGCCCGTCGAGCACGGCGGCATCGCCCTCGCCTGAAGGAGAGTCATGGCCTGCCCCTCACGTTTTCTCGTTCGTTTCGCCGCGCTGGCCGCTTTGATCCCCGGGGGGTTGGCGCTGTCGCCCGCCGTGTCGACCGCCCAGACGGCGGCGGTGCAGCCGGCCGCGCCCAACGCCATGGCTGCGCTGCTGCAAGGTGCCGAACCCCTTGGCCAGGGCCGCGTGGCCGCCTGGCGCAAGGGCTCGGCCACGATCGTGGTGCTGCCGCCGGGCGCGGTCGGTAAGCCCTTGCTCTGGTACACCGAGGCCGTAGCGCTACCGCCTGGCAGCGTGGCCAGCAACGGCATGGAGGTGGTCAATGCGATGGCCCGGTTCGAGCGGGTCGGCAACGTCGTCCACGTGCGCGACCTGAGCACGGTGCAGCGGCGCCGCGCCGGCCTGCCGCCTGGCGAGCGCACTCCCGAGGCCTT
>JBIJAP010000458.1:0-3053 GCA_044345715.1 Rubrivivax sp. | reverse complement strand
GGGCTCCCGCTGAAGCTAAGCCCCACGACGCCCGCAAAAGCCGGATCTGCGGCAATGCTGGCGGCACCCGCGAGGCCGACGTCGTCGCCCTTGCCCCCGCCTCGACGCGGCTGCAGCATTGGCCGGCCTCAGCAGCGCCACTCCGGTGCCGCTGCACCTTGGCGCGCGACCCCGCGCCACGAGTGGCTCTGCCCGATGACCCGCTGAAAGTGGTGATTCCCTGGCGGCCCTAAGCTCGGGCGATGATCAAGCTTGCCGTCCTGACTTCAGCGCTGCTGCTTGCAGCCTTCATCCCTGTGGCCCAGGCCATCGAAGAACCCAGCTATGAGGTGGTGCGCCAGATCGACCCGCAGGTCGAGGTGCGCCGCTACGCGCCCTTTGTCGTGGCCGAGGTCGTGCTCGACGCGCGCGCGGCCGACGCCGGCAACCAGGCCTTCCCCATCCTCGCCGGCTACATCTTCGGCAAGAACAAGGGCGAGCGGAAGCTGCAGATGACGGCCCCCGTCACCCAATCTGCTGAACCGATGAAGATGGCCATGACGGCCCCTGTGACACAAAGCGCCGCCACCGGCGGCATGCGCGTGCAGTTCGTGCTGCCGCGCGAGGTGACGCTGGCCACCGCACCCGAACCGCTGGATCCGCGCGTGCAACTGCGCGAAGAGCCGGCCGTGGTGCGCGCGGCCATCCGCTACTCGGGCACCTGGTCGCAGGCCAACTACGACGAGCATCTGGCCAAGCTGCGGGCCACGCTCGCCGCGGCGGGCGTGGCCACCGAGGGCGAGCCGGTGCTCGCGCGCTACAACGGCCCGATGACGCCCTGGTTCATGCGCCGCAACGAGATCTGGCTCACGGTGCGCTGAGGCCCCCGCTGCCGCCCGCTGGCAGCAGCGACAATCCACCGCTGCCCAACCCGAACCGGATCGCTGCGTGGACCTGAAAGTACCCATCACCATCGCCTTCGAAACCACCGAGGACGTCATCGACGCCCGGGCGATGCTCAACCTGGCCAGTGGCGAGATCGAGGCGCTGGCCTTCGACGATTACGACCCCGAGATCGAGGGCCATCCCTGGCGCCGCAAGGACTACGAGTTCGCCGCCGGCACGCTCACCAGCCATGGCCGCGACGTCGAGTTCAAGGTCGACGCCAGCGGCAGTGGCCAGCTCTCCATCAGCGCCAACGAACTGCTGGAGCTGAAGACCCGCGCTGCGGCGCTGTTCGCGGGCAAGCCGCGCGGGGCCTGAGCAGGCCTCGCTCAGTGCTTGTGGCCGTGATGGCCGTGGCCATCCTTCGCAGCGCCGGCGCCGGGCATGGCGCGGACGACGGCCTTCACTTCCACCGTCTCCCGCTTGCCGCCGGCGGCCTCGACCACGAGTGACACGGTCACGGTGTCGCCGGTCTTCAGCGGCTGCTTCAGGTCCATCAGCATCACGTGGTAGCCGCCGGGCTTGAGCTCGACGGCCTTGCCGGCCGGCAGTCCGAGGGCGGGCACAGCGCGCATGCGCATCGTCGTGCCTTCCATCTTCATCTCGTGGATCTCCACGACGCCCGCCACCGGCGACGAGCCGGCCACGAGCTTGCCGCCCTGGGCCGAGGTGATGCTGGCAAACATGCCGGTGGCGCTTTGCTGCGCCACGGTGCCGCGGACCCAGGGGTCCTTGACGGTGACCTGGGCGTGCGCCGTGCCGGCGCACAGCAGGGTGGCTGCTGCCAACAGGGTGGCGAGCGAGCGCAGCGGAGTCGAGGTCTTCAGGGTCTTCAGGGTCTTCAGGGTTTTCATGAGAACGGTTCCTTTCGATGCGGGCCCGCGCCTGGCGTGGCGGCGGGGGCCCAGGTGTGCTCTTCAACGCGCCCGTCAGCTCGGGCCAGACTCAGGCGATGGGTGGCGGCGGTGCGCGGGCCTGCAACCACCGCCAGGGCTGCGGCGTGCGTGGCGCGGTGAAGCGGCGTTCGGGGTGCGCCTGCCCTTCAAGGGGCAGCCGCCAGACCACGTCGCCGGGTGGCGGTGCCCACGTGGGCGCGGCCGTCAGCAGACACCACGGGCAGTGGTCCATGGCACCGTGCAGCGACACCGGCAACCTGGTGGCGGTGTCGGCCACCACCGGAACGGGCTGCATGCCCTGCGCAGTGCAGATCTCGGTCCAGGCCGTGGCACCGGGCTGGGCCACGGCGTGCGCCACGGTCGGCAGCAGCAGGCCGAGCGCCATCGTGACGAGCACGAACCAGGCGGTGCGGCGGCGTGTCTGGCGGTGCATCGTTCGCGAGCGCAGGGCGCGTGCCGGTCAGCTCGGCGTGTAGGCCAGTCGCACGTAGATGGGGGCAAAGGCCTCGGCCTGTGTCACCTCGAGCAGGTGCTCGCGACTGAGCTCGAGCATCGCGATGAAGGTGACAACGAGCACCGGCACGCCACGGGTGGTGTCGAAGAGATCGTGGAACTCGACGAAGCGGCGGCCCTGCAGCCGACGCAGCACCAGGCTCATGTGCTCGCGCACCGACAGCTGCTCGCGCGTGATGGTGTGGTGCGCGGTGAGCTTGGCGCGCGCGAGGATGTCGCGCCAGGCCTCGCGCAGATCGTCGGCGTGCACCTCGGGCCAGCGCGGCGCCAGGCTCTGCTCGATGTGCACCTGCGCGCGCAGGAAGTCGCGGCCGGCCAGCGGCAGCTGGTCCAGGCGCGCGGCGGCGAGCTTGATCTGCTCGTACTCGACCAGGCGGCGCACGAGCTCGGCCCGCGGGTCTTCGGCCTCGCCGCCGTCGATCCCCTTCTTGGGCGGCAGCAGCATGCGGCTCTTGATCTCGATGAGCATGGCCGCCATCAGCAGGTACTCGCTCGCCAGCTCGAGGTTGTGCTGGCGGATCTGGTCGACGTACTCGAGGTACTGCTTCGTGACGCTGGCCAGCGGGATGTCGAGGATGTTGAAGTTCTGCTTGCGGATCAGGTAGAGCAGCAGGTCCAGCGGGCCTTCGAAGGCCTCGAGGAAGACCTCCAGCGCATCGGGCGGGATGTACAGGTCCTGCGGCATGCGGAACAGCGGCTCGCCGTACAGGCGCGCCACCG
>JBIJAP010000067.1:0-12012 GCA_044345715.1 Rubrivivax sp. | reverse complement strand
GCCGCGGCCCTTGGCTTCCAACTCGCTCCTGCTGCAGCGGCCGCCTGAACGGGCTGGACTTGAGGTTGTTTCTCAAGAGCGACGACTGAAGCTGTCCGTCCGCCCGGCGGCCCCACCCGGGTAAGCGAGCACCTCGCGGCAATGGCCCGGCGCACCACCGGGCCCGCCGGCGAGCCCAAAATCCGCGGCTTCGTTTGCCTTGCCAAGCCGCCATGAAGCCGAATCGATTCGCCCCCACCTCGGTGCTCGCCGCCGTGTCCACGTTGCTGATGACGCTGCTGCTGGCCGCCCCGGCGCAGGCGCAAGACATCGACGACGAGCTCGACAGCGACACCCAGCCCGCCGCCGCGCCCGCCGGTGCGGGCGGTGCGGTGGCCAACGACCCGCGCTACGTCTGGGACCTGAGCACGCTCTTCAAGGACGACGCCGCCTGGGAGGCCGAGCGTCAGGCGCTGCTGGCCGAGGCGCCCAAGCTGGCCGCGCTGCGCGAGGGCTTCGGCCGCGACGCCGCCAGCCTGAGCGCGGCGCTCGACCGCCTGTCGGCCATGAACCAGCGCGTGCGCCGCCTCTGGACCTACGCCAGCGCGCTGGCCAGCACCGACAACCGCAGCGCGCGCCACCAGGAGCGCAGCGGCCAGGCGCGGGCCCTGTGGGGCCAGATCGGCAGCGCCACGGCCTGGGTGGACGGCGCGCTGCGTGAGCTGGGTCCGGCACGGATTGACGGCTTCCTGCGCAGCGAGCCGGGCCTGGCCAAGCACCGCGTGCGGCTGCAGGAGGCCCAGCGCATGGCCCGCCACCAGCTCACGCCCGAGGCCGAAACGGCGCTGGCCGCGCTGTCGCCCGCCATGGGCGCCACGACGCAGATCCGCACGCTGCTCGTCACCACCGACATCGAGTGGCCCACGATCACGGTCGACGGCCAGCCCGTGCGCGTGGACAACATCGGCTACCAGCGCCTGCGCGCCCACCCCGACCGCGCCGTGCGCCAGCAGGCCTTCGACGCCTTCTTCAAGACCTACGCGCGCTTCCAGGGCAGCCTGGGCGCGGCGCTGGCCCAGCGCGTGGAAGTGGGCGTCGCCAATGCGCGCTTGCGCCAGCACCCCAGCGCCGTGGCCGCGAGCCTGGCCAACGACGCCATCCCCGAGAGCGTTTACCGCACGCTGGTGGCCGAAACCAACAAGGCCCTGCCCACGCTGCACCGCTACTTCAAGCTGCGCCAGCGCCTGCTGAAGCTGCCCGACCTGGCGTACCACGACATCTACCCCGACATCGTGACCGCGCCGCGCCGCTACACGCCCGAAGACGCGGCCGAGCTGACGCTGGCCTCGGTGGCGCCGCTGGGCGCGGCCTACCAGCAGCAGCTGAAGCAGGCGCTGGCCGCGCGCACCATGCACGTGTACCCGGCGCCGGGCAAGAGCTCGGGCGCCTACCAGAGCGGCATCTACGGGCAGGTGCCGCTGATCTTCTTGAATCACCAGGACACCTTCGACAGCGTCAGCACCTACACCCACGAGTGGGGCCACGGCATGCACACGCTGCAGGCCAACGGCGCGCAGCCCTTCGAGACCGCCGGCTACCCCCTCTTCCTGGCCGAGATCGCCGCCTTCACGCACGAGCTGCTGCTGGCCGATCACATGAAGAAGACCGCCAAGACGCGCGAGGAGCGGCTGTTCTACATCGGCGAAGCCATCGAGCGCATCCGCGGCGCCTTCTTCCGCCAGGCCATGTTCGCTGAGTTCGAGCTGGCCACGCACGACGCCGTGCAGCGCGGCGAGGCGCTCAGCGGCGCGCGCATGACGCGCCAGTTCTGCGACGTGCTGCGCAAGTACCACGGGGCCGACGCCGGCGTGATGCGCATCGACCCCACGGTGTGCACCGAGTGGGCCTTCATCCCGCACTTCCACCGGCCGTTCTACGTGTACCAGTACGCCACCAGCATGGCCGCGGCGACGCACTTCACGCAGCAGATCCTCACCGGCTCGACGGCCGCGCGCGGCACCTACCTGGGCATCCTGCGCTCCGGCGGCTCGCGCCACCCGGTGCCGCTGCTCAAGGACGCGGGCCTCGACATGGACAGTGCCGCGCCCTACCAGGCGCTGGTACGCCAGATGGAGCGGCTGATGGACGAGATGGAGTCGCTGCTGCCCGCCAACCCCGCCTGAGTGGGGCCGCGCGAGATCACCAGCCGCCGAAACGGCTCCAGCTCTCCAGACCACCGCCTGCGCGCAGCACGGCATAACGATCGAACTGCGCCGCCGTGGCGCAGGCGTGGTTGGGCAGCACGCGCAGCCGCGTGCCCACGGGCAGGCGCTCGGCCAGCGTGACGTCGAGCACGCCGTCCACCCGCGTGACGGTGCCGTGCTCCTGGTTGGCACTGCTCACCAGCAGCCCGGGTAGCGGCACGCCGGCCTCGTCGCAGACGACACCGTAACCGCAGGTGCCGGCGCCCATGTCGCGGCTCATCGCCATCCAGCCAGCGTCGACCAGCACCCAGCCCTTGTCGCGCTGGTGGCCGATGACGGTGGTGAGCACGCTGAGCGCGATGTCCTCGGTGGCGCACACGCCCAGGCCGCGCATCACCAGGTCGTGGAAGGCGTAGACACCGGCACGCAGCTCGGTCACGCCTTCCAGGTGGCGCGCGGCCAGCGCGGTGGGCGTGCTGCCCACGCTCACCTCGGGGCAGGCATGGCCCGCCGCGCGCAGCACGGTGGCGGCCTCGACGCAGCGCGCGCGCTCCTGCTCGGCCATGGCGGCCAGTTCGTCGGCGCCGCGGCAGCCGTAGCTGGCGCCGCAGTGCGTCATCACGCCCTTGAGTTGCGCGCCGCCTTCCACCAGCGTGCGCGCCACGGCGGGCAGTGCAGGTGATGCTGGCGGCAGGCCGGCGCGGGCGCCATCGGTGTCGATCTCGATCATCACGTCGAACACGTGGCCGTGGGCCTGGCCGTGCGCCTGGCCGTGCGCCACCAGCGCCTGGGCGGCCTCGACCGAATCGAGGATCACCGTGAGCCGGCAGCCCTGCTCGCGCAGCGCCTGCACCATGGCCAGCTTGCCCGGCACGATGCCGACGGCGTAGAGGATGTCGGCCACGCCCAGCGCGAAAAAGGCCTCGGCTTCCTTCAGCGTGCTGACGGTGATGCCCGCGGCGCCCGCGGCCAGCTGGCGTTGCACCACGGGGCCGCACTTCGTGGTCTTCACGTGCGGTCGCAAGCGTACACCGAGGGCCTGCGCGCGGGCCTGCATGGTGGCGATGTTGTGATCGAGCCGGGCTTCGTCGAGCAGCGCGGCGGGCGTGGGGAGGTCGGCGAGCGTCATGACGGCGATGCTATGCCTGCGCAGGCGCCGGCCCGTGCGGTGCGAGCGCTCAACGCACCGCTGCACCGGCTGAGCTTGTCGACAGGCGCAGGAAGGGCTTGTCACAGCTGCTGCTGCGGCAGTCGGGTACCGTCATGCCATGAACCCGCGACGCCGTCCTATCCAGCCCCGCCCCGTGTCCATCGATCTGGCGCTGCAAGGCGGCGGATCACACGGCGCCTTCACCTGGGGCGTGCTCGACCGCCTGCTCGAAGATCACAGCCTGGTCTTCGAGGGCGTGTCGGGCACCAGCGCCGGCGCGCTGAACGCCGCCGTGCTGGCCACCGGCCTGGCCGAGGGCGGGCGTGC
Organism: Rubrivivax sp.; assembly: GCA_044345715.1. GTDB lineage: Bacteria > Pseudomonadota > Gammaproteobacteria > Burkholderiales > Burkholderiaceae_C > Rubrivivax. The sequence continues at coordinate 8,352 of JBIJAP010000067.1, read as the reverse complement.
CGGTGCGCAGGCGGCGCTGCGCGCGTTCTGGATGGACGTGGCCTCGCAGCACTCGGCCTTCCAGGGCGGCTGTTTCGGCCGCTGGCCGGGTGCCACGGCGCCGGGGCTCGAGAGCTTCAACCTCGACCGCAACCCGTTCTACCAGTGGTCGCAGCAGTGGCTGCGCTTTGCCAGCCCCTACCAGTTCAACCCGCTGGGCGACAACCCGCTGCGCGCCGTGGTCGAGCGCCACGTGCGGCCGGCGCAGGTGGCGCGCGGCGAGCTGGCGGTGTTTGTCACGGCCACGGCCGTGCACACCGGGCAGCCGCGCGTGTTCGGGCGCAAGGAGCTGTCGATCGACGCGCTGCTGGCCTCGGCCTGCCTGCCGCAGTTGTTCCGCGCCGTGCAGATCGACGGCGAGCCCTACTGGGACGGCGGCTACAGCGGCAACCCCGCGCTGTGGCCGTTGATCTACGAGACGCAGGCGCTCGACCTGGTGCTGGTGAAGATCAACCCGCTGCGGCGGCCGGCCACGCCCGACACGCCGGCGGAGATCGCCGACCGCGTCAACGAGATCACCTTCAACGCCGGGCTGGTGTCGGAGTTGCGGGCCATCGGCTTCGTGTCGCGGCTGGTGGACGAGGGCCGGCTCGAAAGCCGCGATCAAGGCGGCGGCTACAAGAATCTGCGCCTGCACATGGTGGCCGACGACGACGGCCTGGCGCCGCTGACGGCCTCGAGCAAGCTCAACACCGAGCGCGGCTTTCTTGAGGCGCTGCACGCGCTGGGCCGGGCCGCCGGCGAGCGCTGGCTGCAGGCCCACCGCGCCGACCTGGGCGTGCGCGGTACGCTCGATCTGCAGGCGGGGTTCCTCAAGCCGCCACGCCGCCGGTGAACACCGACGACCTGGTCGTGCTGCGGCCGCAAGGCCTGTACAGCCCGACCGGCGACTTCTACATCGACCCCTGGCGGCCGGTGGAGCGCGCCGTCATCACCCACGCCCATGCCGACCACGCGCGGCGCGGCCACGGCGCCTACCTGGCCACCGCGGTGAGCGAGGGCGTGCTGCGCGCGCGGCTGGGCGACATCACGCTGCAGGGCCTGGCCTACGGCGAAGGCGTGAGCGTGAACGGCGTGCGCGTCAGCCTGCACCCGGCCGGCCACGTGCTCGGCTCGGCGCAGGTAAGGCTGGAACACCAGGGCCGTATCTGGGTGGCCTCGGGCGACTACTTCACCAGCGGCCACACCGACGACGTCAACGCCACCTGCACCCCGTTCGAGCCGGTGCGCTGCGACTGCTTCATCACCGAAAGCACCTTCGGCCTGCCCATCTACCGCTGGCGGCCGCAGGCCGAGCTGCTGGCCGAGGTCAACGCCTGGTGGCAGGCCAACGCCGACGCCGGCCGCGCCAGCCTGCTGCTGGGCTACAGCTTCGGCAAGGCGCAGCGGCTGCTGGCGGGGCTCGACCCGGCCATCGGCCCCATCGCCACGCATGGCGCGGTGGTGCCGCTGAACGAGGCCTACCGCGCTGCTGGCGTGCCACTGCCGGCCACGGAGACGCTCGATGAACTGGTGGCCGACAAGACGCGGCTCAAGCGCGCGCTGGTGCTGGCGCCCCCGGCGGTGCTGGGTAGTGCCTGGGCGCGCCGGCTGGGCGAGCACAGCGACGCCTTCGCCAGCGGCTGGATGCAGCTGCGCGGCGCCCGCCGCCGCCAGGGCGTGGACCGCGGCTTCGTGCTGTCGGACCACGCCGACTGGCCCGGCCTGCAGCGCGCCATCGCTGCCACCGGCGCCCACCGCGTGATCGTGACCCACGGCTACGAGGCCGTGATGGTGCGCTGGCTGCAGCAGCAGGGGCTGCAGGCCGGCAGCTTCCGCACCGAGTACGGCGATGAGCGGCTGGCCGACGAGACCGAGGCCGCCGGGCCGGCGCCCGCCCCGGCCTGACGGGAACTGAAGGGGGACCTGAAGGGGTGATGCGCCCGGTCAAGCCCCTGCGCCGCCGCAGGGGCTAAGGTCCGTGTTCCGACATCCCCCTACTGGAGTGGCCATGCCCAAGCCCGACCCGCTGATCCTGCTCGTTGCCGTCGACGGCTCGCCGGCTGCGCTGGCCGCCGTGCAGCAGGCGCTCGACCTCGCCGAGCGCGGCCTGCCGCTGCAGCTGGTGCTGCTGAACGTGCAGCCACCGCCGACGCTGTACGAGGTGGTCGTGGCGCACGACCGCGAACGGCTCGACGACATCCGCGCCGGCGCCGGCGCCGACCTGCTGGCTCCCGCGCTGGCGCTAGTGCGCGCGGCCGGCATCGAGCCGCAGCACGACGTCATCGGCGGCGAGCCGGCGCACGCCATCATCGACTTTGCCGAGAGCATCAGCGCGCAGTTGCTGCTGCTGGGCGGGCGCGGCGAAGGCGGCACGGCCGAAGCCCTCGGCGGCACCGTGCAGGCGGTGCTGGAGATGGCGCCGATGCCGGTGATGGTGGTGCGGCTGCCCGAGCCGATGCCCGACGCCGACGCCTGATCTGCCGATCCCGCCGCCCCGGCTTGCCGCGCAAGCAGCGGGCATCATCGGCGCGCATGCACGACTTCGCCGCGCTCTACGCCGCGCTCGACGCCCGCACCGGCACCACCGACAAGGTCGACGCGCTGGTGGCCTACTTCGCGCGCACAGCCGACCGCGATGCCGACGATGCCGCCTGGGCGGTGTACTTCCTGGCCGGCGGCAAGCCGCACCAGCGCGTGCCGACGGCGGTGCTGCGCGAGGCCGCCTGCGCCGAGGCCGGCATCGACGACTGGCTGTTCGAGGAGTGTTACCAGGCCGTCGGTGACCTCGCCGAGACCATCGCGCAGGTGCTGCCGCCGGCCGAGCCACCGCCCGCCGCCACCGCTGCGTCGAGCCGCGGCCTCGCGGCCTGGATGCACGAGGGCGTGCTGCCGCTGCGCGGCCTGCCGCCGGCCGAACAGCGGGCGCGGCTCGTGGCCGCCTGGCGCGAGCTCGACGCCGCGGGGCGCTTCCTGCTGACCAAGCTCATCGGCGGCGGCTTTCGCGTCGGCGTCAGCCGGCTGCTGGTGCAGCGGGCGCTGGCGCGGCACAGCGACCTCGATGCACAACTGCTGGCGCAGCGCCTCGTCGGCTGGACCGACGCCCGCACTCTGCCCGACGCCGCGCGCTGGCATGCGCTGGTGGCGCCGGCCGGGCAGGGCACGGCGCCGACGGGCAAGCCGTATCCCTTCTTCCTGGCGCACGCGCTGCAGGTGGCGCCCGAGACGCTGGGCGACCCGGCCGACTGGCTGGTGGAGTGGAAGTACGACGGCATCCGCGCGCAGGTGGGGCGTCGGGGCGGCGGCTGCTGGATCTGGTCGCGCGGCGAGGAGCTGATCACCGAGCGCTTCCCCGAGGTCGTGGCGGCGGCCGCCGCCTGGCCCGAGGGCACGGTGCTCGATGGCGAGCTGCTCGTCTGGCCCGCGGGCGCCGAGCAGCCCGCGTCGTTCCAGGCGCTGCAGCCGCGGCTGAACCGCAAGACGCTGCCGAAGAAGCTGCTGGCCGAGGCGCCGGTGGTCTTTGTGTCCTACGACCTGCTCGAAAGCAGCGGCGTCGATCGCCGCGCCGAGCCCCAGGCCGAGCGGCGCTCGCGCCTTGAGGCCCTGCAGCGGCAGGTGCCGGCCTTGCGCGTGTCGCCGCTCGTGCCGGCTGCGGCCTGGGGCGACTGGGCCCGCGCGCGTGAGGGCGCGCCTGAACGCGGCGTCGAGGGCCTGATGCTCAAGCAGCGCCAGGCCCGCTACGGCAGCGGCCGCACCAAGGCCGAGGGCACCTGGTGGAAGTGGAAGATCGAGCCCCTGCGCATCGACGCCGTGCTGGTGTACGCCCAGGCCGGCCACGGCCGCCGGGCCAGCGTCTACACCGACTACACCTTCGCGGTGTGGAACCGCGCGCCGGCCGATGCCGCCGAGGCGGCCGCCGTGGTGGACGCCATCGCGCGGCGCGAGCCGGCGCCGCCGTTTCCGGGTGATGCAGCCGGCGCGGCCTTGCAACTGCTGCCCTTTGCCAAGGCCTACTCGGGCCTCAGCGATGCCGAGTTCAAGGCCGTCGACCGCGTGATCCGCGCCACCACGGTGGACAAGTTCGGCCCCGTGCGCAGCGTGCGGCCGAGCCTGGTGTTCGAGATCGGGTTCGAGGGCATCGGCGCCAGCCCGCGCCACAAGAGCGGCGTGGCGGTGCGGTTTCCGCGCATGTTGCGCCTGCGGCCCGACAAGCCGCTGCACGAGGCCGATTCGCTGGCCACGCTGCGCGCGCTGGCCTGTCTGCACTCGATCTGACCCACGTCTGCGGCGCCGGAAGTCCAACACTTTGGCCCGCCTGCAGGCCTGCGCCCGCAGGCGCAGCAGCTGATGCAGGCGTTGGCGGTGCTCCGCGTCTCAGCGCAGCCGGCCGATGTAGCGATCAGCCCTGGTGTCCTGGGCGGGCGGCGCTGGCGACTTGGGAGGGCGGCGGGGTCGGCGCCGGATCGAGCTTGACCATGCCCAGCGCTTGCATCAACTCCAGGTTCAGGACAACCAGCGGTTCGTCGTCGCTATCCAGCAACTGGCGCAGCGCGGACTCGGCTCGGATGCTAGTTCGTTGGCGTGGCGGCCGCAGTGGAAAAGACCCGCCGCTGGCGATCGATTTGAGGACGTCCTGACCGCGCGTTTGCGCGGCGTGGCGTCGAGCAGGCGGGTTGGCACGGCGCTTTTCGCGGCCTTCTTCCCGGGGCCTGCTGACTGCGATTCGGCGCATCTGCATTACCGTGGAGGAAGCCGGAAGGACGCCGCCATCGCTGAACCGGCCTTCGAGACCGAGGCGCTGATGACGCCCGAGTTGCTGGCTGGTCAAGTTCAGCCGCGGCGCAAGCACATCCACACACGATCTTCGGCGCGCTGCAGGGCCGCGCCGAGGTTGAAGAGCGGCGCGGCTTTCCGCCAGCACTGAGCCGCGTTCAGCGCAGCTCGGTCACTTCGTCGCCCTCGGCCGCCACGCAGCCTTCGGCGATCGGCGCCCAGCCCTGGCGCAGCACCATGCGGCTCTTCGTGTGGCAGACCTCGAAGCGTTCGGCCTGCGGATGCAGCCGCTGCACGAAGGCCTCGATGGACGCCGGCATGCTGACCTCGAAGCGCGCCTGGGCCAGCTGCTCGGGCGGGTGATCGTCGCGGTTCAGCCAGGGGCTGAAGGCGGTGAGCCAAAGGAAGGGGCGCGCCGGCAGCTGGAAGTCGGCGCCGCGGTAGCCCCGTTGCCGCAGCCAGCGCTGGGCTTGCTCGCGCGGCGGCGACGTGGCCGCGAACGGGCCGCCCCAGGCCGAGGCCATCAGCTCGGCCAGCCACTGGTTGCAGTTCTGGTAGACCAGCCCGTGGGCGTAGGCGTTGGCGCTGTAGCGCCCGCCGAGCAGCGACAGCGCCTTGGGGATGTCGAGTGCCTCAGCCTCGAGCGCGCGCGCGGCTTCGCGCGGCAGCAGCACCACCGATAGATAGCCCAGCTCGGGCTCCAGCGTACCCATCAGGAAGGCCGTGAGGCCCTGGTCGAACAAGCGCGGCTGCTGCTCGTCGCAGGCGAAGTAAAGCTGGCGCACGGCCCACGGCGTTTGTGGGCTGGCCCGCAGCGCCAAGCCGGCGTGCGAGTAGCGCATGTCGAACCAGCTCAGCGCCAAGCCGCTGCGCGACACCAGCGCCACGTCGGCGCCGCGCCGTTCGAGCTCGGCCTTTACGCGCAGGCTCACCTGCAGCAGCACGCTTTGCTGCGCGGCGGTGAGAGGTGTCTCTTCGGTGCAGGCCTGCAAAGACGCCGCTTCGGCCGCAGGCGCGAGGCCCAGAGCCGCAGCCAGCGCCGCTGCGGCCGCCAGCGCCCGCGGGTTCACCGCGTCTGGCTTCAGAGCGTGATCTTGCGTGTCGCGAACTCGCGCTTGTGCGCGTCGTTCACGACCAGGAAGAACGGGTCCTTCGTGGCCGCGGCGGCGAACTCCCAGCCGTAGCTGCGGGTGCGCGCCGTGACGGTGTCGCCCAGGGCCAGCGCGGCCTGCTGCAACGTGGCCTCGGGCACCACCAGCACAAAGCGGCCGGTGGCGCCGGCCGTGCCTTCGAGCGTGAGGCGCAGTTTGCCGGGCTGATCGGCTGCGGCGATGTGCACCAGCTTGTAGTCGCCCTCGGCGACCTTGTCGCCCTTGGAGGAGCTGTTGCTGCTGCCTTCGAACGAATCGGACACGCTGCCCGACGAGGCCGAGGAGCCTTCGGACGATGCCGACGAGGCCGAACTCGCGGCGTGGGCGGGCAGGGCGGTGGCAAGTGCCAATGCGGCGGTCACGGCTAGCAGAGCGGGCGCGGCGGGGCCAAGGGTGCGACGGGGCATGGGCAAGCTCCTGTGGGAACGGCAAGTGTTGCCGATGCTACGGCGCAAACCGGCGCCAAGGCGCGCCACGCGCGGTCCGGCTGCAACAGGGCGTGCCCGTGCGGTGCCAACAGCGGCACGCCCGGGCCGGATCCTAGACGTCATCACGCCATCACGCCGTGCGAGTGCGCGCCGTGACCGAATCGAGACGCAGTCGTGACCGAGGTGCAACCGTTCGCATTCCATCACGTCATCGGTCCGTGACCGCAGACGCTGACGATGCGAGGCATGGAGGCCCGCCGCAACGACGGGCACGCATCGCGGCCACCGGTCCGGGCAGATCGCGACGGGCAGGGTCTATAGCAACAGCAACGCCAACTGCAAAGGAGCGATCCCAGATGTCCCGTGATTCGTGGTGCCACAGCGTGCACGCCTCATACTTCAATCGGCTCCCGCAGCCACCGGACCCCAGGCGCCGAGCCGGTCTCCGAGCCTTGCTAAGCCTGATCACAGCTGGCACGCTCGCCGCCTGCGGTGGTGGACAGCCCACAGCACCCGACTCCGCCTGCAGCGCCATCGAGGGGCCGAGTCCCTTGGGAGCAGCGCAGGCCGATCTTTCACGCACACTGCGCCCCCTGTCTTTGGACCCGGTGACCGGCCGATTCGATGCGGCGTCCGCGGCCACACTGCCGGCTTGGCTCGACGCAAGGTCCACGCGCATCGTCGGCATGGGGGAAGCGACGCACGGCACGAAGGAGTTCAATGACTTGCGCGCCGCCATCGTCATGGAGCTTGCCGCCCGGGCCGAGCGGCCCATCGTGTTCCTGTTGGAGGACGAGTTTGTTCGCGGCGCCGTCCTGGCCGCCTATCTCGACAACGGCGCCGGTAGTGCTGCGTCGGGCTTGCGAGCGTTGCGGGCTGGCACCTGGAAGAATCGGGAACTGGCCTTGCTGATGGAGCGGCTGCGCGCGCTACGTACAGCCTACCCCGCTGTGCAGATCGTCTTCCGCGGCGTGGACATGCAGGACTTCGACGCTATCTGGGCCGCAGTCGGCACGATCGCGGCGCTGCCCGCGATGGACGCCGTGGCCGACGTGGCGGCGCTGAAGTCAGAAGCAGACGCCTATGTGGATGCGTACAACTTAATGTACGAGGCCTACACGACGGGTGGAATGTTTGACTACGGCCCGGTGGTCCAGCGGCGGACGACGATCCTCGCGGGCCTCCAGAACTTGCGCACGAGGCTCGAGGCTGCCGCCAATGCACGCCTCCCCACTGCAGAGCGGGCCAGGCTCTTGATGGTGGTGCGCATCGCCGAGCAGAACACTTGGAAGGTCGATCCACTGGCGAATGCGATCGCACTGTATGGCGGCGATGCTGACATAAAGGCCTGGCTCGACCGGGTCGCGGCTACGGTACCGTCGGCAGACATCGCTCCAGACCCCTTAGAGACCAGGGACCGGGCGCTGGCCGAAAACGCGGAAGCTCTCGTCAACCTAGAGGGCGCCAATGCATTGGGCATCCTGTGGGCACACAACGGCCACGTAGCCCGCGGGGCCGTCTTTGGCAGACAGGTCGCCGGCGGCCACCTACGTGATCGTCTCGGCACGGGCTACCGGGTACTCGGCACCGACTTCTACGCTGGCAGCTTCGTAGCATCCTCCAACGGTAATCCAGGCACTTTCAGCATTGGCGCCTCATCCGCGAGCTACTTCGCCAACGCTGCCGCCCGCATCTGCAGCCACGCAGGCTTCCTGGACCTCACAGCCGTGGAGGGCACACTGGCAAGCGCCCTGACACAGCCATTCGACCTGCACTTCGTCGGCGCAGAGTATGACCCTGCATACCCTCCAATGCGAGGTGTTCTCGGTGCGCTCTACGATGGTTTTGTGTTCGTGCGTGACACCTCGCCGTCGCAGCCACTCAACTGATATCGCCTACACGCCGCAACCGCCAAGGAGCCCACCATGACCAGACAAATTCTTGCTTCCATAGCTATCGTCATCCTCATAGTCTCGAACGTC
>JBIJAP010000457.1:0-3062 GCA_044345715.1 Rubrivivax sp. | reverse complement strand
GGGCACGCGGCCGGTGCGGGCATCGGCCTTCTGGTTGCGCAGGTACGAAAGGTAGGTGCCCATCATCGGATGGCGCGACACGCTGCCCAGCAGTTCGCGGTAGGTACCCAAGCCCTTGTCGCCGAGCATGTCCAGCCACGCGGCCAGGGCGCGCGAGTTGGCGCCGACGGTGTCGTCGGTCATCGAGATCACGAAGATCTGCGACAGCGCCCAGACCACGCGCTGGCGCAGCTGGTCCTCGCCGGTGACGGCCTGCTTCCAGAAGCTCTCGAAGAGCAGTTCTTGCCGGGCGTGGCTGCCCGGCCCGATTGGGGGGAGGGCGGCGTGGCGCGTGTCCCAGTGGGCGCGGTGCGAGGTGGCCGGCAGCGCCAGCTGCGCGTCGATCCAGCCGCCGTAGCCCAGGGCGACGACGCGGTCGATCTCGGCCGACGTCGGGCCCATGCTGGCCTGCGCGAGGAAGCGCCCCGCTTCGGCCCGCGTGGGCTTGGCCTCTGGCACGGGCGGTGGTGGGGGCGGGGGACTGCCGTCGCCGCCACCGCCGCCGCCGCAGGCGGCCAGCGACAACGCGGCGATCAGGGCCAGGGCGTGCCGGCGCGGCACGTCGAGCAGGCTGAAGGGCACGTTCGGGTTCTCCGGGAGGCCCGGACGCCGCGCGAACCGGAATGGGACCGCGGCCAGGCCTTTCCTAAATTCTCGGCAGCGCGCCGGCTAACTTGCACCCCCGTTCTCGGTGCCCCCCCCGGTCCCGGTGGGGATGCGGCGCTTACCGCTGGTTGCCCGCGGAGCGCGCCGCGCCCCACTTTCTCACAGGCCCTTACAGACTCAACCCATCAGCGGTGCTAGCGCACGGCGGGCGTCGGCTTCGGCCAGGCGTTCGCGCGCGGCGTAGTCGGCCAGCTGGTCCTCGCCGATGCGGCCGACGTTGAAGTAGCGCGCCTGCGGGTGCGACAGGTAGAAGCCGCTGACGCTGGCCGCCGGCGTCATGGCCAGGCTCTCGGTCAGGCCCATGCCGATCTCGTGCGCCTGCAGCACCTCGAACATCGCGTGCTTGACGCGGTGGTCCGGGCAGGCCGGGTAGCCGGGCGCGGGGCGGATGCCGCGGTACTGCTCGGCGATGAGCTGCTCGTTGCTCAGCGCCTCGTCGGGCGCGTAGCCCCAGAACTCGGTGCGCACGCGCTGGTGCAGCCGCTCGGCGAAGGCCTCGGCCAGGCGGTCGGCCAGGGCTTTGAGCATGATGGCGCTGTAGTCGTCGTGGTCGGCCTCGAACTGCCGTTCCTTCTTCTCCACGCCGATGCCGGCCGTCACGGCGAACAGGCCGATGTGGTCGGGCGGGCCCGCGGAGCCATCGTCCAGCTTCGCCGGGGCGATGAAGTCCGCCAAGCTGCGGTTGGGCCGGGGCACGCCGTCGACCACCGGCCGCTCGGTCTGCATGCGCAGCGGCTGCCAGCGCAGCGCCACCTGCGTGCGCGACTCGTCGGCGTAGACCTCGATGACGTCGTCGTCCACCGTGGCCGCCGGCAGCAGCGCGAACACGCCGTGCGCCTGCAGCCAGCGACCCTCGATCAGGCGCTGCAGCAGCCGCTTGCCGTCGGAGAACACGCGCTGCGCCTCGTGGCCCACGACCTCGTCGCGCAGGATGTCCGGGAAGCGGCCCGCCAGGTCCCAGGTCTGGAAGAACGGACCCCAGTCGATGCAGGCGGCGAGCTCGGCGAGATCGGCGTTGCGCAACACGCGGCGGCCGGTGAAGCGCGGCTTCGGCGGCTGGTAGCCGGCCCAGTCCAGCCGCGCCTTGTTGGCGCGCGCCTTCGCCAGCGACACCAGCGGCACCTGCTTCTTGCCGGCGTGCAGCGCCCGCACCTGCTCGTAGTCGGCGCGCAGCTCGGCGATGTACTTCGCCGCGCGCTCATCAGACAGCAGCTCGCTGCACACGCCCACGCTGCGTGACGCATCCGGCACGTAGACCACCGGGCCCTCGTAGTGCGGCGCGATCTTCACCGCCGTGTGCACGCGGCTGCAGGTGGCGCCGCCGATGAGCAGCGGTGTCTGGCGCAGCCGGAAGTGATCGTCGCGCTGCATCTCGGCAGCGACGTGCTGCATCTCCTCGAGGCTGGGCGTGATCAGGCCCGACAGGCCGATGATGTCGGCGCCCTCGGCCTTGGCCTTGGCCAGGATGTCCTGGCAGGGGACCATCACGCCCATGTTCACGACTTCGAAGTTGTTGCACTGGAGCACGACGGTGACGATGTTCTTGCCGATGTCGTGCACGTCGCCCTTGACGGTGGCGATGACGATCTTGCCCTTGGGCTTCACATCGCCGCCCGCGTCTTGCATGGCCTTCTTCTCGGCCTCGATGTAAGGCAGCAGGTGGGCCACCGCTTGCTTCATGACGCGGGCGCTCTTCACCACCTGCGGCAGGAACATCTTGCCGGCGCCGAACAGATCGCCGACGACGTTCATGCCGGCCATCAGCGGGCCCTCGATCACGTGCAGCGGCCGGCCGCCGGTGGCCGCGATGGCCTGCCAGGCTTCTTCGGTGTCGGTGGTGATGAACTCCGTGATGCCGTGCACCAGCGCGTGGCTGAGCCGTTCGTTCACGTCGCCGGCACGCCAGGCCAGGCGCAGGCTGTCGTCCTTGGCCATGCCCTTGGCGCGCTCGGCGATCTCGATCAGGCGCTCGCCGGAGTCGGGCCGCCGATTCAGCACCACGTCTTCCACGCGCTCGCGCAGCTCGGCGTCGAGGTCGTCGTACACGCCCACCATGCCGGCGTTGACGATGCCCATGTCCAGGCCCGCGCGGATGGCGTGGTACAGAAACACGGTGTGGATGGCCTCGCGCACCGGGTCGTTGCCGCGGAAGCTGAAGCTCACGTTGCTGACGCCGCCGCTGACCTTGGCACCCGGCAGGTTCTGCTTGATCCAGCGCGTGGCCTCGATGAAGTCGACGGCGTAGTTGTCGTGTTCCTCGATGCCGGTGGCGATGGCGAAGATGTTGGGGTCGAAGATGATGTCTTCGGGCGGAAAGCCGACCTCGTCGACCAGCACGCGGTATGCGCGCTCGCAGA
>JBIJAP010000456.1:0-3063 GCA_044345715.1 Rubrivivax sp. | reverse complement strand
TGGGACCAGGGCAGCCGCTGCGCTACTCGAAGGAACTGACGCGGCGGAACGCGCTTCGGCTTGAAGACCTCCACGCGCTCAATGTCCGGATCGACTATCGGCGCAATCTCGGCCCGGTGGACCTTGTTGGGTTCTTGGATGTGATCAACGTCTACGGCGGCCCCAGCGGTGGTTCGCGGGAATTCGACCCACGGCGGGGTGTGAATGTCGCAGAAAAGGGCGAAGCACTTCCCATCATCGGCCTGATCCTTGAACGCTCCTGGTGAGACGCCAGCATGCGAGACAAGGGCCCGCCTCTGCAGCCAGCGCGCGCGGCCTGCACCCGTCGCCCGTGACTCTCCCGGCCCGCCACCGGAACCTCGCAAGCCCCAGCCTCCTGCCGAGCCCACAATCAGCGGTCCAAGCGCAACTCCACGTTCCGGCGCATGCCCGCCCGCCCCACTCGCGGCTTCATCTCCTATCGCCGCGACGATGCCGCCGGTTATGCCGGGCGGCTGGAAGAGGCGCTGGAGCGCCGCTTTGGCAACGGCAGTGTGTTCCGCGATGTGCTGGACATCCCGCCCGGCGCGGACTTTGCGGCCGCCATCCATGCGCGGCTGGCGCAGGCGCAGGCGGTGGTGGTGCTGATCGGCCCGCGCTGGGCCGGCGGTGACGAGCCGGGTGCGCGCCGCATCGACGACGCACAAGACTTCGTGCGGCTGGAGGTGGTGCTGGCCCTGGAAAGCGGCGTGCCCGTGCTCCCGGTGCTGCTACCTGGCGCCACGTTGCCGGCCGAGGCCGCGCTGCCCTTGCCGCTGCAGCCGCTGCTGCGCCGGCAGGCCCTGGGCCTGAGCGACGCGCACTGGGACGCCGACATGAACCGCCTGGCCACCGCCATCGGCCCGCCGCCGCGACGCCAGGCGTGGCGCTGGGTGGTGGGGCGTGTGGCGGTCGTGGCGGTTGTGGGGCTTGCAGGCGTCGCCACCTGGCAAGGCCTGCAGCCCGCGCCGGTGAGCGAGGCCCCGCCGCCGCCCGCTGATGCGCTGCTCGGCCGCTGGCAGGCCGAGGTGAAGTACGCCTGGGGCGACCGCCACACCGAGCGCTTCGAGTTCAAGCGCCATGCGGGGCAGATCACCGGCACGGCCAGCTTCCTGGCCTACCCGCGGGCAATCGAGAACCTCGTGGTCGACGGCAGCAACCTGCGCTTCGAGACGCGCACGATGCAGTCGATGAGCGCCGAGTCGCGCGAACTCACCCACCGCTACACGGCCGAACTGCTCGACGCCGCATCGCCTGAGCCGCGCCTGGCACTGCGCATGCACAGCACCGGCGGCTTCGAGCTGAACCCGCCGATGGAGTTCGAGGCGCGGCGCAGCCCTGCCTCGGCGGCCGCCTCGGCACCGCGCTGAGCGGCCCCGGCGCTCAGCCGATCTCGTGCGCCGCCATCAGTTCCAGCGCCTTTACCAGCGCCGAGTGGTCGGCCTCGGCCAGCCCATTGGCCGCGCACACCTGCATCAGCTGCGCGGCGTTGGCGGTGCCCGGCAGCGCCACGCCCAGCGCCTTTGCGCCTTGCAGCGCCAGGTTCAGGTCCTTCTGGTGCAGCCCGATGCGGAAGCCGGGGTTGAAGGTGCGCTTGATCATGCGCTCGCCGTGCACCTCGAGGATGCGGCTGCTCGCGAAGCCGCCCATCAGCGCCTGCCGCACTTTGGCGGGGTCGGCGCCGGCCTTGGCGGCGAACACCAGCGCCTCGGCCACGGCGGCGATGTTCAGCGCCACGATGATCTGGTTGGCCACCTTGGTGGTCTGGCCGTCGCCGCTGCCGCCGACATGGGTGATGTTCTTGCCCATCAGCTTGAGCAGCGGCTCGGCGCTCGCAAAGGCGGCGTCGCTGCCACCCACCATGATCGTCAGCGACGCCGCCTTGGCACCCACTTCGCCACCCGAGACCGGGGCATCGAGGTAGTCGCAACCCAGCGCCTGGATGCGCGCCGCGTAGTCCTTGGTGGCCATCGGCGAGATGCTGCTCATGTCGACGACCAGGCTGCCGGGTTTCAGGCCCGAGGCCACGCCATGCTCGCCGAACAGCACGCGCTCGACATCGGGTGTGTCGGGCAGCATCAGGAAGACGATGTCGCTGGCCGCGGCTACGGCCTCGGCGCTGTGGGCCGTACGGGCGCCAGCGCTTGTCAGGGCTTCCGGCACCTTGCTGCGCGTGTGCACCGTCATCGCGTGGCCGGCGGCGATGAGGTGGCCGCACATCGGCGAGCCCATGATGCCGAGGCCGATCCAGCCCAGGGTGGTTGTGGTGCTCATTGCCAGCTCCTCAGCCAGGTCAGGCCGGCTTCGGTGCCGGCGGCGGGCTTGTACTCGCAGCCGATGTGGCCGGTGTAGCCGATGCGCTGCAGGTGCGCGAACAGGAACTCGAAGCGGATCTCCCCGGTCCCGGGCTCGTGCCGGCCCGGGTTGTCGGCCACCTGGATGTGGCCGATGCGCGGCAAGAGGCGCTCGATCGTCGCCGCCAGCTCGCCCTCGGTGCGTTGCTGGTGGTAGACGTCGTACTGCAGCTTGAGATTGGGCGCGCCCGCTTCGTCCATCAGCGCGATGGCATCGTCGCTGCGCTGCACCAGAAAGCCCGGCACGTCGTAGCGGTTGATGGGCTCCATCAGCAGTTCCAGCCCCGCCTCGTGCAGCACGCCGGCGGCGAAGCGCAGGTTGTCGACGAGCGTGCGGCGCGCGTCGGCCTCGCTCACGCCCGCTGGCACGCGGCCGGCCAGGCAGTTCAGGCGCGGCGTGCCCAGCGTGGTGGCGTAGGCCACGGCCTTGTCGACACCGGCGCGGAATTCGGCCACGCGCGCCGGGTCGCAGGCGATGCCGCGGTCGCCGGCGGCCCAGTCGCCGGCCGGCAGGTTGTGCAGCACCAGCGTCAGCCGGTGGCGCACGAGCTCGTCGCGCAGCACCGCCGCGGGCTGCTCGTACGGGAACTGCAGCTCCACCGCCGTGAAGCCGGCGCGGGCCGCGAGGCCAAAGCGCTCGAGCAACGGCACCTCTGTGAACAGCATCGAGAGATTGGCACTGAAACGCTTC
>JBIJAP010000066.1:0-12047 GCA_044345715.1 Rubrivivax sp. | reverse complement strand
GCACCGCCCTCCACCAGCTCCGCCGCCACGGCCACGGCCGCGGTGGTGATGAAGCCGTCGACGACGACCAGCCGGCGCTCCTGCCAGGCCTGCATCACCGCGCCCACCATGGTGGCGATCTCGAGCCCGCCCAGCGCGGCCAGCGCGGCCAACGCGCCACTCTGCTCGCGCACCATGGCGTGGCGCTCCAGCACGCGGGCCAGCACGCGCCGCTTGTGCGCCAGCGCCGTGTCGGCCAGGCCGGTGCCGCGGCCCACGCAGGCCTCGAGCGGCAGCCCGGTCAGCCGCGCCATCAGCAGCGCCGCGGCCGAGGTGTTGGCAATGCCCATCTCGCCCAGCAGCAGCACGTTGCCCGGCAGGCCCTGCACCAGCGCCGCGCCCTGGGCCCGTGCCGCATCGCACTCGGCCAGGCTCATGGCCGGGCCGAGGCTGCTGTCGGCGGTGCCGGCGCGCGACTTGGCGCGCACCAGGCGGGCTTGGCCCGCCGCCGTGGCGGCCGGTTCAGGGGGCACTTCGGCCGCCACGCCGCAATCCACCACCGTGAGCGCCAGTCCGTGCTGGCGCGCCAGCACCGACACCGCGGCGCCACCGGCGCGCATGTTGGTCACCATCTGCGCCGTCACGGCCTGCGGGTAGGCGCTGACGCCTTGCGCCGCCAGCCCGTGGTCGGCCGCAAACACCACCAGCTGCGGCTCGCGCAGCGCCGGCCGCTCGGTGCCTTGCCACAGGGCGATCTGCAGCGCCAGGCTCTCCAGCCGGCCCAGCGCGCCCTGCGGCTTGGTGAGGTGGTCGAGCCGGTGCTGCACACGCGCGGCCAAGGGGTCGGCGTGGGTCATGCGTGCGCCTCGGCCCAGCGGCGGCAGTGGGCGTGCAGCTGCTCGAGTCCGTCGGTCAGCGCCGCCGGGCCGGGCTGCAGGATGTCGCAGCTCTTGATCTCGTGAAGCCGCCCGTTCGCCACCGCCGGCACACCGGCCCAGCCGGGGCGTGCCGCCACGCGCTCGGGGCGGAACTTCTTGCCGCACCAGCTGCCGAAGATGACATCGGGCGCGCGGCGCGCGGGTTCCAGCGCGTCGCTGATGACGCGGTCGCGGCCAAGCGACTGCACGGCCCGCTCGGGGAAGACGTCGTCCCCACCGGCCACGCCGACGAGCTCGCTCACCCACTGAATGGCGCTGATCATCGGCTCGTCCCATTCCTCGAAGTACACAAGCGGCCGGCACGGCCAGCGTGCGGCCTCGGCGGCGATGGCGGCATGGCGCGCCTGCACGCCGGCGATCCAGGCCTCGGCACGATCGTCGGCCCCCACCAGCGCGGCCATGCGGCGCAGCGTGGTGAAGATCTGCGCCACGCTGCGCTGGTTGGTGATCCACACCTCCAGGCCGGCACGGATGAGCTTGTCGGCCAGCGCCGCCTGCATGTCGGAGAAGCCGATCACGAGATCGGGCTCGAGCGCCACGATCTTGTCGATCTTGCCGTCGAGGAAGGCGCTGACGCGGGGCTTCTCTTGCCGCGCCTGGCGCGGGCGCACCGTGTAGCCGCTGATGCCGACGATGCGGTGCTGCTCGCCGAGCAGATAGAGCCACTCGGTCGTTTCCTCGGTGAGGCAGACGATGCGCTGCGGGCCGTGCTGCGGGTGCATGGCTTGCTCCTACACCGTGGGCACGGCGATCCAGCGCGCATGGCCGGCGGCCACCACACGCTCCACCGTGAAGGCGTGGCCGAAGACCGCCAACAGCGCGGCCTGCAGCGCGGCGTCGGCCGGCGCGCCATCGGCCACCAAGCGGCCGCGGTCCATCACCAGCACGCGGTCGGCGGCAAGCGCCAGGTTCAGGTCGTGCAGCACCACGGCCACGGCGGCGCCGTCGCGGGCGCGCTGGCGCAGGCCGCGCAGCAGCGCCAGCTGGTGCGGCGCGTCGAGGTGCGCCACCGGCTCGTCGAGCAGCAGCACGCCGGCCTCCACGGCCAGCGCACGCGCCACCAGCACGCGCTGGCGCTCGCCGCCCGACAGCTCCGACAGGCGCCGCGCCGCGAAGGCCATGGTCTCGGTGTCGGCCATCGCCTGCGCCACGGCGGCGGCGTCGGCGGCATCGGGCGCGCTCAGCAGGCCATGGCGCGGCAGCCGGCCGAGCTCGACCAGGCTGCGCGCCGGCAGCTCGGCCTCGCCCTCGCCCTGCTGGGCCAGCCAGGCCAGACGCGCGGCGCGCTCGCGCGGCGGCCACGCGGCCAGCGGCCGGCCCTGCAGCCACAGCTCGCCGGCCTCGGCCGGCCGTAGCCCCGCCATCAGCTGCAGCAGGCTGCTCTTGCCGGCGCCATTGGGGCCCACCAGGGCCGCCCACTGGCCGGCCTGCAGGGCCAACGAGACGCCGTCGACCACGCGCCGGCCACCGAGCGTGCAGACGAGGCCGCGGCCTTCCAGTAGCGGGGCGGTGCCCACCATCACGCCAGCCGCCCCCGCCGCCACAGCAGCAGCAACAAGTAGGCGCCGCCGAACACCGCCGTCAGCACACCCACAGGCAACTCTTGCGGCGCCACCAGCACCCGCGCCGCCACGTCGGCGCCCAGCAGCAGCACGGCACCGGCCAGCGCCGACAAGGCCAGCAGCGCGCCATGCCGCACCACCACCAGCCGGCGCACCAGATGCGGCGCCACCAGCCCGACAAAAGCCACCAGCCCCACCTGAGCCACGGCCGAGCCGGTGGCCAGCGCCAGCAGCGCCACCAGCAGCAGGCGCAGCCGCGGCAGCGCCAGGCCCAGGCTGGTGGCGCTGGCCTCGCCCAGCACCAGCGCATCGAGCACGCGCGCCAGCCGCACCGCCGCCGGCAACGTGAGCACCAGCGCCAGCGCCAGCACGGCCGTGCTGTCCCAGCCCAGGAAGCTGGTGCTGCCGATCATGAACACACGCTGCCCGCGCAGCGCCTCGGGGCTGGCCAGCACCAGCAGGTCGCCCAGGGCCGTGAGCAGCACGCCCACCACCACGCCGGCCAGCAGCAGTGTCAGCGGCCGCGTGGCGCCACGCGCCATCACCAGCGTGAGCGCCATGCCGCCAACGGCGCCGACGAAGGCCGCGCCCGACAAGCCCAGCCGCGCCAGCGCGCCACCTGCGGCCAGGCCCAGCTCCACGCCCAGCAGGCCGCCAGCGGCCAGCACCAGCGTCACGGCCAGGCCGGCGCCCGCCGCCGTGCCCAGCAGGTATGGGTCGGCCAGCGGGTTGCGGAACAGGCCCTGCGACAAGGCCCCGGCCAGCCCCAGCAACGCGCCCGCCAGCGCGGCGCCCAGCGTGCGCGGCGCACGGATGTCGACGATGAGCGCGGCCTGCTGCGCCCAGGCCGTGCTCAGGCCTTCAGCGCCCGCGGCCAGCCCCAGCAGCACCAGCGCCAGCAGCACGAGCAGCAGCACGGCTGCCAGCCGCATCGGCGAGGCGGCAGCGCGGGGTGCCACAAGGCGGCGCACGAGCGTGTTCATGGCTTCAGGCTGGCGGCGGCAGCCGCAGCAGGCAGTCGACCAGGGCCTCGGCCACATCGGCCGCACGCGGCCCGGGGCGCACCAGGGCGTTCCACGGGTCGGCGGCCAGCGCGCAGATGCGGCCGGCGGCCACGGCCTGCAGGCGCGCCCAGCCGGGGCGGCGCGGCAGTTCGTCGGCCACGCGGCGCGGCAGCACCAGCAGCGCCGGCTGCGCACGCAACACGAACTCGGGGTTCAGCTGCGGGAACGGGCCCATGGACGCGGGCACGATGTTGCCCAGGCCGAGCGCACGGATCGTCTCGCCAATGAACGAGGCCTCGCCTGCCGCGTAAGGCGTCGAGGCCACCTCGACGTACAGCGCCCGCCCGCGCCAGCCCACGGGCACGCGCGCTGCCGCCGCCGCCACACGCTGCTGCTGCCGCTGCTGCAACTGCGCGCCGGCCTCGCTGCGGCCCAGCGCGGCGGCCACGGTGGCGATGACGCGCTCGGTGTCGGCCGCGTTCTGCGGCTCCAGCGCCAACACCGGCAGGCCCAGCGCGCGCAGCCGCTGCAGCGCGCGCGAGGAGCGCGCCACCAGCACGAGGTCGGGCTTGAGCGCCACGAGGCGTTCGATCAGCGTGTCTTCCAGCCCGCCGAGCTGCGGCAGCGTCTTCACCGAAGCGGGCCAGTCGGAGTGGCGGTCGACACCCACCAGGCGATCGCAGGCCTGCAGCTCGCAGACGGTCTCCGTGAGCGAGGGCAGCAGCGTCACGATGCGTTCGGCGGGCCGCGCCAGCGTGACACTGCTGCCGGCGTCGTCGCGCAGCGTGATCGGCTCGGCAGCCGCAGGCGCGGCCAGCAGGGCCGCCAGCAGGCACGCAGCGAGCGCGAGGCACTGCCTCACAGCCCGGTCTCCCAGCGCAGCACCAGCCAAGCCTGGCGGCCGAGGCCCTGGTAGTCGCGCGCCGGCACCCGAGCCTCGTCAGTGGCGTTGTCCAGCCGCGCGGCGATCTGCCAGCCGGGGGCCAGGCGCCAAGTGGCGGCAAGGTCGAGCGTGGTCTCGGCCGCGAGTTCGATACCGCCGTCGGGCCTGCTGCCCAGGTGCACGACGCTGGCGCCCAGCGTCCACGGGCCCTGGCGCCAGTCGGCCGCCAGTGTGGCTTGCGCGTCGGCGCGGCGCTGCAGTTTGGCGCCCGTGAGGCCGTCACGCGCACGCAGCGCATCCAGTTGCGCCCGCCACTGCCAGGCGCCGGCCGTGTGCGCCGCCGCCAGCGTGATGCCCGACAGCCGCGCCTTTGCCACGTTGGCCGCGCAGCCGAACGCATAGGCCGGGCTGGCCGGGCAACGCGCGGCATCGGGCTCGTAGGCCACGAGCTCTTCGACGCGGTTGCGCCAGGTGGTCAGCGTCAGCTCGGTGGCCTCGCCCTTCCAGCCGGCACCGGCTTCGATGCTGCGGCCCCGCTCGGCCTTCAGGCCCGGCACGCCGTAGCCCGGGAAGTACAGGTCGTTGAAGCTCGGCGCGCGAAAGCTGGTGCCTGCCAGCGCGCGCAGCCGCCAGCCGGCACCGATCGCCACGCTGCCGCCAACGCGGCCGCTGGTGACGGCGTCGTGGTCGCTGGCGTCGTCGCGCCGCACATCGGCCTGCCAGGCGTAGGCACCCTGGCTGCCGGTGGCTTCCAGCGCCACGGCCCGGTTGCGCCGCGCCACTGCGGCGGGGTAGCTGGTGGACGTGGCCTCGTCGTCCTGCTGCTCCAGCGCCAGCACCGCCTGCAGCACCGGGCCGGCGCGCCAGGCGAGCTGGGCCTGGGCGTGGCGGCGCTCGGTGCGAAAGCGGTCTTGGCCGCGGCTGCCGCTGCGTGAATCGTCCGTGCTGCGCGCCAGACGCAGGCTGCCGCTCCATTGGGCCGTCAGGCTGCCGCGCCAGTCGAGCGCCTGCACGGCGGTGTTCAGCTTCGTGCGGAAGTCGGCCGACGGGTCGGGAGCGAAGCTCGGCGGGTTGTAGTCGGCGGCGTCGTACTGCGTGTCCAGCCGCGTGCCCAGCAGCGCGAGGCCCATGCGCTGGCCGGCCACCGGCACCCAGCCCAGGCGCAGCTGCGCGCTCTCGCGGGCGTGGCCGTCGAGGTCGGGGTTGTGGCTGCCGAAGCGGTCGCCGGGGGCGATGGCCGAGACGCCATCGTCCTGCTCGCGGGCCAGCGCCAAGGCCAGCGACAGCGGGCCGGCGCGGCCGCGCCAGCTGCCCGAGGCCTCGCGCGCGCCGTAGCCGCCGGCGGCCACGCGGGCCTCGGCGCCTTCGCGCCCGTCGGCGCCGCGTGTGATGACGTTGACCACGCCGCCCACCGCATCGGCACCAAAGAGGCTGGAGCCGGGGCCGCGCAGCACCTCGATGCGCTCGATGCCCGACAGGCCCAGCGATTCGAGCGCGGCGCTGCCGAGTGTGGCCGAGCCGACCCGCATGCCGTCGACCAGCAGCAGCGTCTGCTGCGAGGCCGCGCCGCGGATGAACAGGCCGCTGGACTGCCCCGGCCCGCCGCTGCGCGACAGCTGCAGCCCGGCCTCGCGGCGCAGCAGCTCGGCCAGGGAATCGGCACGCGTGTCGCGCAGCACGCGGCCCTCGATCACGGCCACGTCGGCGGCCAGCCGCTCCAGCGGCAAGGGCTCGCGGCTGCCAGTGACGACCACGGTCTGCGCCGCGGCGGCTGCCGACAAGGCAGTCAGGGACGAATGGAACACCCAGCGCGAGGCACGTCTCGCGCACGAACGGAAGCACGAACGGAAGCAAGAACGGAAGGTAGAACGGATCACCGGAGTCTCCCGGCCACACCACCCCGTGCGGCCAACGGATGCATCACGCTGAAGCCGCAGCAGGCAAGCAGGCACGTGCGCGCATCAGGGCGGCATGCCCCACGCGCACCTGCCGTTGCCCTCCGCAACGTCAGCGACCCTCGCGCGTGGCCGGTATCCGGGCTTGCGAGTGGCGGCGGGTTCGTCGTGGCGACGGCCCCACTGCAAGCGTCCCGCGCCTTCCCAGCCCTCGTGCAAGGCCAGTGGCTATCCGTGCGGCACGCTCCTCGCTCACCGTTGCGGGGGCAGCACCGGATTCGGCATCGACCAAGTCGACATCCTCACCGGTTTCCCGTTGAACCCACCACCCTTGAACGAGGACGGCAGGCACCGCGTGCGAGCCCGCTGATGCTACTCCAGCGGCCAGGGCGTCACGGGCACCGGCAGGCCGCCCAGCCCCGGCGGCAGCGGCAGCACGAGGCGGAACTCGCTGCCCGCGCCCTCCGTGCTGTCGACCTCGACAGCACCGCCCATTTGCTCGACCAGCAGCTTCACCAGCGCCAGGCCCAGGCCCGTGCCCTCAATGCCCGAGGCCTCGCGGCCCGCGCGGTTGAAGGGCTGGAACAGCTGGTCGATGCGCGCGGCCGCGATGCCCAGACCGTTGTCGCGCACGCTCACCACGGCCAGCCCTTCGCGCCGCTGCGCGCCCACGCGCACCCAGCCGCCCCGACGGTTGTACTTGACGCCGTTGCTGAGCAGGTTGAGCAGCAGCTGGCGCAGGCGCGTCGGGTCGGCCCACACCACGTGCGGCTCGAGCGCCGGGCTCTCCCAGAGCACGGCCACGCCGGTCTCGCCGGCCTTCGGCGCAATCATCGCGATGCACTCCTGCACCGCCGCCGACAAGGACACCGCCTGGGGCTGCATCGGCGCCTTGCGCGCCTCGATGCGGGCCAGGTCGAGCACGTCGTTGACCAGCGCCAGCAGGTGCCATCCTGCCGTCTGCACATGGCCCAGGCGTTCGCGCTGGATGGGCGACAGCGGGTCGGCGCTGTCCAGCGTCAACAGCTGCGCGAAGCCAAGCACGGCGTTCAGTGGCGTGCGCAGCTCGTGGCTCATGCGCGACAGGAACTCGGTCTTGGCCGCGTTGGCGCGCTCGGCCAGCTCGCGTGAGCGGCGCTCGGCCTCGGCCTGACGGCGCTCGGTGATGTCGAAGATGACGCCGCGGCGGCGCACCACGCGGCCGCTGCCGTCGAGCTCGATGCGACCGCGCGAGCGCACCCAGCGCACCTGGCCGTCGCGGCGCACGATGCGGTATTCGAAGTCCAGCGGCTCGCTGCCGCCGTCGGCACGTTCCCAGACGCTGCGCACGTAGGCCCGGTCGTCGTCATGCACCAGCGCGAGGTAGACCTCGCGCGACAGCGGCGGCGCGTCTTCGGGCTCGCCGAGGATGCGGGCGCACTCCGGACTCCAGTGGTCGACGCCGGTGAGGGCGTTGCGGTCCCAGGTGCCGATGCCGGCGGCCTCGGCGGCCATCTGCTGCACGTCAAGCAGCTCGGCGATCTCGCGCTCACGCGCCAGCAGATCGGTGGTGTCGATGACGGCGAAGAAGGTGCGCCCGCTGTGGCCTGCATCGTCGTACTCTGTGTAGGCGCGTGTCGTGAGCGTGCGGCGTTGACTGTCGTCAACCCGCAGCACATCGAAGCTGTACTCCGACAGGCCGCCGGGCTCGATGGGCGTGTACAGCCGCTGGCGCACGCGCTCGCGGTCGCCGGGCGCAATGAACGCAAAGATCTCGTCCCGCAGCGGCGTGGGCGCGTCGGGCGCCAGGCCCCACAGCTGCTTCAGCTCGGGGCTCCACTCGCCACGCTCGCCGCCGGGCTCGCGCAGGCCGAAGCCGAAGCCCACCTGCCGGGCGGCATGCCCGAGCTGCGCCTCGGCCTCGCGGGCGCGGCGCTCGGCGGCATGGCGGTCGGTCACGTCGAGCGTCATGCCCAGCATGCGGCCCCGTTGGCCGAGCGTGAACGCCGACCGGCTGGCGAGCCAGCGCAGCTCGCCAGTGTCGGCGCGGTGGATGCGGTACTCGGCGGCGTAGGGCTGGCCCGTGCGCACCGACTCGGCCGCCATGGCCTGCTGGCGGGCACGGTCTTCCGGGTGGACGAAGCGCTCGCGCCACTCGGTGCGCGTGGGCGCCACGCTGCCCGCGGGCAGGCCGTACATCGCCAGCGTCGCGTCGTTCCACCACTCCAGGCCGGTCTCCAGATCGACCTCCCAGAGCCCCACACCCGCGGCGGCCACGGCATGCGCCAGCGGGCTGTCGAACAGCGCCTGCGCCGACGGGGCGCCAGAAGAGGCCGGAGGGCTGGACTCGCTCATGGTGTGCGGTCTGCAGTCTAGTACCGCCGGCTGCCCGCAGCCGGGGCGCCATAACCCGCTCGATATACTCACGCTTTACCATCAGGGCCCCCGTCCAGCACCGTGCGGGGCTGCCACCATGACCAAGTTCGTGTTCGTCACCGGCGGTGTGGTGTCCTCGCTCGGCAAGGGCATCGCGGCGGCCTCGCTGGCAGCCATCCTCGAGTCACGCGGGCTCAAGGTCACCCTCATCAAGCTCGATCCTTACCTCAACGTCGACCCGGGCACGATGAGCCCGTTCCAGCATGGTGAGGTCTTCGTCACCGACGACGGCGCCGAGACCGACCTCGACCTCGGCCACTACGAGCGCTTCATCACGACGCGGATGAAGAAGAGCAACAACTTCACCACCGGCCAGATCTACAAGTCGGTGCTGGAGAAAGAGCGCCGCGGCGACTACCTCGGCAAGACGGTGCAGGTGATCCCGCACGTCACCAACGAGATCCAGGAGTTCGTCAGGCGCGGCGCCGAGGCCGCTGCGGTGGACGTGGCCATCGTCGAGATCGGCGGCACAGTCGGCGACATCGAGAGCCTGCCCTTCCTCGAGGCCGTGCGCCAGATGAGCCTGCGCATGGGCCCGGCACAGACCGCCTTCGTGCACCTGACCTACGTGCCCTACATCGCCGCTGCCGGCGAGCTGAAGACCAAGCCCACGCAGCACACCGTGCAGAAGCTGCGCGAGATCGGCATCCAGCCCGACGTGCTGCTGTGCCGCGCCGACCGCCCCATCCCCGACGACGAGCGCGACAAGATCAGCCTGTTCACCAACGTGCCGCTGCACGGCGTGATCAGCATGTGGGACGTCGACACCATCTACAAGGTGCCCCGCCTGCTGCACGAGCAGGGCCTGGACGAGCTGATCTGCATGAAGCTGCAGCTGCTGACCAAGCCTGCCGACCTGAAGCGCTGGGACTCGCTGGTGCACGAGGTCGGCCACCCCGAGCACACGGTGACGATCGCGATGTGCGGCAAGTACACCGATCTGTCCGACTCGTACAAGAGCCTGAACGAGGCGCTGCGACACGCCGGCATCCACAACCATGCCAAGGTGCAGATCGAGTACGTCGACGCCGAAACGCTGACGCCCGAGACGGCCGGGCAGCTGGCGCGCTTCGATGCCATCCTCGTGCCCGGCGGCTTCGGCAAGCGCGGCATCGAGGGCAAGATCGTCGCCGCGCGCTACGCCCGCGAGCACCGCATTCCCTACCTCGGCATCTGCCTGGGCATGCAGGTGGCCACCATCGAATACGCGCGCCACGTTGCGGGCCTTGCGGGGGCCAACAGCACCGAGTTCGAACCCGACTGCGCGCACCCGGTCATCGCGCTCATCGAGGAGTGGAAAGACCGCGACGGCTCGATCCAGAAGCGCAGCGCCAGCTCCGACCTCGGCGGCACCATGCGCCTGGGCGCGCAAAGCTCCGACGTGAAGGCCGGCACGCTGGCCCACCAGATCTATGGGCCCGTGGTGACCGAGCGCCACCGCCACCGCTACGAGGCCAACGTGAACTACCTCGACCGGCTGCAAGAGGCCGGCCTCGTGATCAGCGCACTCACGCAAACCGAGAAGCTCACCGAGATCGTCGAGCTGCCGCAGAGCGTGCACCCCTGGTTCGTGGGCGTGCAGTTCCACCCCGAGTTCAAGAGCACGCCCTGGGGCGGGCACCCGCTGTTCACGAGCTACGTGAAGGCAGCACTTGAGCAGCACGCGCGAGCACCGCTCGCGGACAAGGAAGCAGCATGAAGCTCTGCGGGTTCGATGTCGGAATCGACAAGCCGTTTTTCCTGATCAGCGGCCCCTGCGTCGTCGAGAGCGAACAGTTGCAGATGGACGTCGCCGGACGGCTGAAGGAAATCACGTCCGCGCTGGGCATTCCCTTCATCTTCAAAAGCAGCTACGACAAGGCCAACCGCAGCAGTGGCGCCAGCTTCCGCGGCCCTGGCATGGAGCGCGGCCTGGAGATCCTGGCCAAGGTGAAGCGAGAGCTGCACGTGCCCATCCTCACTGATGTGCACGACGAAAGCCAGATCGCCCAGGTGGCCGCGGTGGTGGACGTGCTGCAGACGCCGGCCTTCCTGTGCCGGCAGACCGACTTCATCCGCGCCGTGGCGCAAAGCGGCAAGCCGGCGAACATCAAGAAGGGCCAGTTTCTCGCGCCGCACGACATGAAGAACGTCATCGACAAGGCCCGCGCCGCCGCGCGCGAAAAGGGCCTGCCCGACGACGTGTTCATGGCCTGCGAACGCGGTGTGAGCTTCGGCTACAACAACCTCGTCTCCGACATGCGCAGCCTGGCCATCATGCGCGAGTCGGGCGCGCCAGTGGTGTTTGATGCCACCCACAGCGTGCAGCTCCCCGGCGGCCAGGGCACCAGCAGCGGCGGGCAGCGCGAGTTCGTGCCGGTGCTGAGCCGCGCCGCTGTGGCGGTGGGGGTGTCGGGCCTTTTCATGGAAACGCACCCCGACCCGGCCAACGCGCTGAGCGACGGCCCCAATGCGGTGCCGCTGAAGCACATGAAGGCGCTACTCGAGCAGCTCGTCGCACTCGACCGTGTCATCAAGACCCAGCCGCTGCTGGAAAACGACTTTTCCTGCTGACCTGCCGGAGCCCGCACCATGCCCGCCGCCTACCTGATCGTCGAGTCGCAAGTCACCGACCCCGAGGTCTTCAAGCAGTACATGGTTGCCGCACCCGAGGTCGTCAAGTCCTTCGGCGGCGAGTACCTGGTGCGCGGCGGCCGCATGCACGTGCTCGAGGGCGACTGGCAGCCGCCGCGCCTGACGGTGCTGCGCTTCCCTGACTTCGACACCGCCAAGGCCATGTACGACAGCCCCGGCTACGTGCACGCGCGCAACCTGCGGGCCGGCGCCACGGCGATGTTCAACATGGTCATCGTCGAAGGCGTCTGAGTTCCTGCGCGGCCGACCAATCAATTCCAAACTGCTGAGAAAGAAGAACCCATGAGCGCCATCGTCGACATCGTCGGACGGGAAATCCTCGACAGCCGCGGCAACCCCACCGTCGAATGCGACGTGCTGCTCGAGAGCGGCACCATGGGCCGCGCCGCCGTGCCCAGCGGCGCCAGCACCGGCAGCCGCGAGGCCATCGAGCTGCGCGATGGCGACAAGGGCCGCTACCTCGGCAAGGGCGTGCTCAAGGCCGTGGAGCACATCAACACCGAGATCAGCGAGTCGGTGATGGGCCTCGACGCCTCCGAGCAGGCCTTCCTCGACAAGACGCTGATCGACCTCGACGGCAGCGACAACAAGGGCCGCCTCGGCGCCAACGCCACGCTGGCCGTGAGCATGGCCGTGGCCCGCGCCGCGGCTGAGGAGAGCGGCCTGCCGCTGTACCGCTACTTCGGCGGCATGGGCCGCATGAGCCTGCCGGTGCCGATGATGAACGTCATCAACGG
>JBIJAP010000455.1:0-3074 GCA_044345715.1 Rubrivivax sp. | reverse complement strand
GGCCGGCCGCAGCCCGCGACTTCAAGCTCGGCCCGCTGCGCATCGACCACCCTTACGCCACGCCCACCCCGCCCGGTGCCACCACCGGTGCGGCCTATCTGCGCGGCATCCGCAACACCGGCGACACGCCCGATCGCCTGGTGGCCGCGAGCACGCCGGCCGCGCGCGCGGTGGAGATCCACCGCAGCGTGGTCGACGCGCAGAACGTGATGCGCATGCGCGCGGTCGACGGTATTGCCGTGCCGGCGCGCGGTGAATTGCGCCTGCGCCATGGCGGCGAGCACCACCTGATGCTGATCGACCTGAAGGCACCGCTGAAGAACGGTGACCGCTTCCCGATGACGCTGCGCTTCGAGAAGGCCGGCGAGCGGGAGGTGATGGTGTGGGTGCAGCAGCCGCGTGAGGCGGCCGGCGCGCACGAGCACCGCCACTGAGGCTGTTTCCGCACGGCGCCCGCGCCGTGAGCGCCGGCACACCGCGCCGCCGCAACCCTCGATTCACTCCTTTGCCTTGCTGACCTCATGAACACTCGACTCCTTTACCGCGCTCCGCTGCCGCTGGCCACCATGGCGCTGGCCGCGTTGCTGAGCGGCCTGGCGCTCCAGACGCAGGCCCAGACGCCGGCCCCTACCGTCGTCATCACCGCCTCCACCCGCGCGCAACCCATTGCCGATGTACAGGCGGCCGTGCAAGTGATCTCGCAGCAAGAGCTGCAGCGCTTTGCCGGCACCAGCCTGACCGAGGCGCTGATGCTGGCCGCCGGCGTCGACGCGCGTCCCAACGGCGCCAACTCCACGCTGGCCATCCGCGGCATCATCACCAACGCCGGCTCGCCAGTGCTGGTGCTGGCGGACGGCCTGAAGCGTACCGCCAAGTACGCCGGCACCAACCTGAACCTGATCGCGCTGGAAGACGTCGAGCGGATCGAGGTCGTGCGCGGCCCGATGTCGGCGCTGTACGGGGCCGATGCCACCGGCGGTGTGGTCAACATCATCACCAAGCCCGTGGGCACCGCGCGCGACGGCAGCGGCAGCGTGCGCGCGACGATGGGCCAGACACGCGGCGGCCAGCGCGAGACCGTCACCGGTGGCGCGACGCTGAACTTCGGCCTCGCCGGCGCCAGGCACCGCGTGTCGGTGGAGCAGCGCGAGCGCGGCCTGTTCCGCTACGACCCCGCCAGCGTGACGGCCGACCTGGGTGACATCGACCAGACCTTCGCCAGCTACAGCGGCGAGTTCGCCTTCACGCCCGACCACCACCTCGGCTGGACCAGCGAGTACCTGAAGCAGCGCGACACCAGCCCCGGCCTGCTGGCCGCAGCGCCGCCCACGCGGCCGACGGCGACGCCGTTCGAGGGCGTCGAGGACGAGCGCCGGAGCTTCCACGCGCTGCGCTGGCGCGGGGCGGCGGGGCCGGGGCAGCTGTCGGCCGACCTGTCCAGTGGCCGTTCGGTGGGATCGACGACGCGCTCGTTCCCCACCATCGAGACCACCGACTACCGCCAGCAGCAGGCTCAGGCGCGCTATGCGCTGGAGCTGGGCGCGCACGCGCTGCTGGTGGGCGCCGGCCGCACCGTGGACGACCTCGCCATCAGCATCACGAGCCAGCGCACCGAGCGCACCAACGACCACCTGCTGCTGCAGGACGAGTGGCGCCTGGGCGCCGGCTTCAAGCTGCTGGCCGGGCTGCGCCACGACCGCTTCAGCGACGTGGGCTCGGTGAACACGCCGCGCCTGGCGCTGAGCTGGACGCAGGGCGCCTGGACGGTGCGCCTGGGCCATGGCGAGGCCTTCCGCGCGCCCAGCGTGCTGGAGCAGTACTCGCGCTTCTTCCGCGGGCGCTTCCTGATCGTCGGCGACCCGGCGCTCAAGCCCGAGGAGAACGTCACCGACGAACTGGCGCTGGCCTGGCACGGTCGCGCCGGCTCGGCCGAGCTGACCCTTTTCGACAGCCGTGTCGACAACCTCATACAGGCCGTGACGCGACCGCGCGAGCCGTCCGATCCTGCCAGCGTCACCCAGCGCAGCCAGTACGCCAACGTCGCGCGGGCGCGCATCAAGGGTGCCGAGCTGCAGGGCCGCTGGCAGCTGACGCCGGCGCTGGCGGCGCAGTGGGGGCTGGATTTCCTGGATGCCACCGACGCCACCAACGGCAGCCGCCTGACGCAGCGCGCGCGCTGGCTCGCCCGCCTGGGTGCGCGCTACACGGTGGGGCCACTGGCCGCGGAGCTGCGCACGCGGCAGTACCGCGGCTACTGGAACGCCGACCCGGCGCTGCGCGGCAGCGCGCCGTTCGCATCGAGCTACGGCACGGTGGACCTGCGGCTCGATTGGCAGGCCGTGGCCGGCCTGACGCTGTCGGCGGGCATCGACAACCTCGGCGACCGCCGCCAGCCGGTGAACTGGAGCAACACCGGCGCCACGATGGACCCGCCCGCGCGCTTCGTCTACCTCAGCGGCCGCTACGTCTTCTGAACGCCTCGCCTGGAGCACCCCATGCACACCCGTCCCACCCGGATCGCGCCCGAAGAGAGCGCCGCGCTGCTGGCCGACCCGCCACGCCTGCACGCACGCTGGCGCGCGCTGCTGGCCGAACACCACCACCTGCACGGCCCCGAGGCCGCGGCGCTGCTGGGCGTGCCCGAGGCCGCGCTGCTGGCCAGTGCCACGGGCCGCGGCAACCAGCCGCTGGCCGGCCCGCTGGCCGACATCCTGGCGCCCGTGGCTGATTGGGGCCGCATGCTGCTGGCCGCGCGCAACGCGCTGGGCGTGCACCTGAACGTGATGGCGCCGGTGCGGCTGCACAACGCAGGCCGCGAGCTCGTGCTGCACAGCGATCAGCACGAGGTGCGGCTGGCCACCAGCGGCATCGCCCGCATCGACCTGTTCGAAGAAGAAGACGGCCATGGCCGCACGCTGAGCCTGAACTGGTTCGACGCCGCCGGCCACGCCATCGGCCGCCTGTTCCTCTTGAGAAACAACCTCAAGTCCAGCCCGTTCAGGCGGCCGCTGCAGCAGGAGCGAGTTGGAAGCCAAGGGCCGCGGCGCGGCGTTTGAGGGCGGAGATGCTGCGCT
>JBIJAP010000065.1:0-12101 GCA_044345715.1 Rubrivivax sp. | reverse complement strand
CATTCGTGTGGCGCAAACGACAAGTCCGGGGCTCACAGCTACGCAATACAATCGTTAATCTACGCAATTAGACACTAGCGGCCTCGATGCGGTGGAGGCCGCGCTGCTGGCGGCCCTGGTGCGCGCGCCCAACGCACAGGCCGCGCGCGTGGAGCGCCGCGCCTGCGAGCTGCTGCGGCTGCAGCAGCTGGGCTGCGACGCCGTCGGCATCACGCTCGCGCAGGCCCTGGCGCGGCAGCCCGGGCCCATGCACACGGCCGCGGCCGGGCCCGACGAAGCGCTGGCGCCGCATCTGGCGCGGCTGATGGCCCGCTCGGCCAGCGGCAGCGCGCCGGCAGCCCTGCAGGCCACCGTCGACGCCCGCGTGCAGCGTGTGGCCATCGCGGCGTTGCGCCGCCAGCTGGCCGAACTGCGCGGGCGTGGTGTCGAGGACGGCGCGGTGCTCGTGATCGACAACGCCAGCGGCGCCGTGCTGGCCTGGGTCGGCTCGGCCGGGCGTGGCGCGTCGGCCCCCGCCGTGGACGCGGTGCTGGCACGCCGCCAGCCGGGCTCGACGTTGAAGCCCTTCGTCTATGGCCTGGCGCTCGAGCGGCGGCTCGTCACGCCGGCCAGCCTGGTGGACGACAGCCCGCTGGCGCTGGCCGCCGAGGGCGCGCTGTACCGGCCGCGCAATTACGACGAGGGCTTCCGCGGCCCGGTGAGCGTGCGCGAGGCGCTGGCCGCGAGCCTGAACGTGCCGGCGGTGCGCGTGGCCTCGATGCTCGGTCCCGACGCCGTGTTCGACGGCCTGGTGCGTGCCGGCCTCAAGCCGGCGCGCCACGCCGGCTGGCACGGCCATGCGCTGGCGCTGGGTAGCGCCGACACGACGCTGCTCGACCTGACCAACGCCTACCGCGCGCTGGCCAACGCCGGCCGCTGGAGCGCGCCGCACTGGACCCCCACGTTGCCGGCGGCGAAGGCCGAGTCGCCGCGCCTGCTGCTGCCGCCCGCCGTGGCCTGGCAGCTGGCGCACATGCTGTCCGACCCGGCCGCGCGCGCTGCCACCTTCGGCCTCGACAGCCCGCTGGTCACGCGCGGCTTCGCCGCCGTGAAGACGGGCACCAGCAAGGACCTGCGCGACAACTGGTGCATCGGCTTCACCGACCGCTACACCGTGGGCGTGTGGGTCGGCAACGCGGGCGGCCAGCCGATGCACGGCGTGAGCGGCAGCGAGGGCGCGGCGCCGGTGTGGCGCGAGATCGTGGCCGCGCTGCACCAGGGCCGGCCGTCGGTGGCGCCAGCGCCGCCGCCCGGGCTGGTGGCGCAGGGCGGCGAGTGGTTCCTGGCCGGCACCGAGCCGCCGGGGCCTGCGCGCGCCGAGGGTCCTGTGCGGTCACCGGCGGTCTTCGGCATCGTCTCGCCCCGCGAAGGCGCCGTGATCGTGCTCGACCCCGACATCCCGATGGCCGCGCAGCGCCTGGTGTTCGAAGGCGAGGCCGGTCGCTGGCGGCTCGGTGGCCGCGAACTCGGCCGCGGCACGCGCATCGCGTGGCTGCCGCGCCCGGGCCGCCATGTGGTGGAGCACCACTCGGCCGCCGGCGTGCAGCGGGTGCGGTTCGAGGTGCGTGCGGCGCCGCCGCCGCGTGCGGGCCGGCCGCCCGTGGTCAGTCGTTCGAGCGGCTGAACAGCCGCTCCACCGCGGCGTCGATGACGAGGCCACACACGCTGTACAGCAGCGAACCCACGAGCGCGGCCACGAAGCCGGTGACGCCGAAGCCATCGAGCACCGAGGCGGCGGCCCAGAACATCAGCGCGTTGATGACGAACAGGAACAGTCCCAGCGTGAGGATGGTCACCGGCAGCGTCAGCAGCACCAGCAGCGGCCGCACGAGGGTGTTGAACAGGCCCAGCACGAAGGCAGCGATGAGCGCCGAACCGAAGCTCGCCACCGACACGCCCGTGTACAGGTGGGCCACCAGCAGCAGCGCCGCGGCGAGCAGCAACCAACGGACGATGAGTTTCATGGCGCGACGATACCGTGGCGCGGATGCCGCGACGAGGGTGCTCCAGGGGGCTGCCAGGGCCAAACGGGGCGTTTACCTGGGAAAACTGCTTCTCTTTCCCTGCTGAGAGGCCTTACCATCGCGCTCGCTCGTTTGTCGATCATGAGACGGGTTCACGTCAGGTGCATGTCGCCGGGCGTCGATACCCGCACCACAAGCGGCAGTCCTCATCCACTGATGGAGAACACCTACATGGCAACTGCGAAGAAAGCTCCCGCGAAGAAGGCCGCTCCGGCCAAGAAGGCGGCCCCGGCAAAGAAGGCCGCTCCGGCCAAGAAGGCGGCTGCGCCCGCGAAGAAGGCCGCTCCGGCCAAGAAGGCCGCAGCGCCAGCCAAGAAGGCTGCGCCCGCGAAAAAGCGCACCCCCAGCGCCGCCTTCATGAAGCCGATGACGCCGAGCGCCGCGCTCGCCGCCGTCATTGGCGACAAGCCGGTGCCGCGCACG
The DNA here is from genome assembly GCA_044345715.1 of Rubrivivax sp. Lineage (GTDB taxonomy): Bacteria > Pseudomonadota > Gammaproteobacteria > Burkholderiales > Burkholderiaceae_C > Rubrivivax. The sequence goes on along the minus strand of JBIJAP010000065.1, from coordinate 9,615 downwards.
GACGTGACCAAGAAGGTCTGGGAGTACATCAAGAAGAACGGCCTGCAGGACAAGCTCAAGCGGACCATGATCAACGCGGACGCCAAGCTCAAGGCGGTGGTCGGCACCAGCCCGATCAGCATGTTCGCGATGACCAAGGAAATCAGCAAGCACCTGAAGTGATCGCCTGATCACGAGGCAGCACTGCTTCTAGGCCCGCGTCGCAAGACGCGGGCCTTTTTGTTGGCTCAGGGCTCAGGACGTTCGGACCCGCGGGTCGACCCAGGCGATGAGAACGTCGACGATGAAGTTGACGAGCACCACCACCGCCGCCAGCAGCATGACGACGTCGCGCACGACGACGAGGTCGCGGTTGGCGATGGCCTGGAAGACGAGCCGGCCGATGCCCGGCAGCACGAACACGTTCTCGACGACGATGGTGCCGGTGATCAGGTTGGCGAACTGCAGCCCGCCCACGGTGAGCACCGGGATCATCGCGTTGCGCAGCACATGGCGGCGCAGCGCCTGGCCGCGCGTCAAGCCCTTGGCGCGCGCGGTGCGCACGAAGTCCTCGCGCAGCACGTCGAGCACGGCCGATCGCGTGACGCGCGCCAGGATCGCCGCCTGCACCGCTGCCAGCGCAACGGCCGGCAGGATGAGCGCCTTCAGGCCTTCGACGAGGCCGCCGCCGTCGTCTTCGTGCCAGCCCGGAAACCCGCCTGCGTTCACCCACTGCAGCTGCACCGCGAACAACAGGATCAGCAGGATCGCGAGCCAGAAGTTCGGGATCGCGATGCCGAGCTGGCTGATCGTCATCACGCCCACGTCGCCCAGCCGGTTGTGGCGCGAGGCGGCGTACACGCCGAGCACCAGCGCCACCACCACCGTGAGCGCCATGGCCATCAGCGCCAGCGGCAGCGTCACCTGCAGCCGCTGCGCGATGAGTTCCGCCGTGGGCACGCCGTAGCTGATGCTCTGCGCGGTGCCGCCTTGCAACCAGCCGCCGACCCACTGCAGGTAGCGGTCGAGCGCCGGCTGGTCCAGGCCCAGCTGCGCCTCCATCGCGGCCAGCGATTCCGGCGTGGCGCTTTCGCCTAGGATGACCTCGGCCGCGTTGCCCGGCAGCAGCTCGAGCACCGCGAACACCACGACCGAGGCCACCATCAAGGTGGCGACGAAGGTGGCCAGGCGGCGCAGCAGGAACGGGCCCATCGGCGGCGATGATGCCCGAGGCCGCGGCCGGGGCCCTCAGCTGATCTTGTAGGTCTGCAGGTGGATGCTGGTCTCGGTGCCGGCGATGCCCTTGATCAGGCGCACACGCTCGAGCACCGCCGCCAGCTCGCCGAGGTTGGGCGCGCGCAGTTCGGCCAGCAGGTCCCAGCGGCCGTTGGTGTCGTGCAGGCCGGCCACGCCGGGCTCGCCGAGCAGGTGCGAGATCACCTCGCGCGTCTGGTTGCCTTCCACCGTGATGCTCATCCAGGCGGTGATGCGCTGGGTCTCGGCATCGGGGCGCAGCAGCACGGTGTAGCCGACCAGCACGCCATCGTCCTCGAGCTTGCGGATGCGGTTAGTGACGGTGCCGCGCGACACACCCAGCCGCTTGGCCAGCAGCGCCACCGGCGTGCGGGCGTTCTGGCGCAGCAGCGCGATGAGTTGCAGATCGGTGGTGTCCATGGCGCATTGTGGCAGTCAAGGCTGACGAAACGGCAGAAAGTTGACGGATCCGAGACATTCCTGCCGCTTCTGATTGCCATGCGGCGCTCGAACAATCCTCCCAGACGCCGCAAGGCCCCCTTCGGCCCCCATTTGGCCCCCTTTCGAGCCCGCCCATGACGACCTTTCTCGCCCCCCGTGACATCGCCCGCATCGTCGCCGCCCATGGCCTGCCGGCGGTGCTGCAGCGCCTGGCCGCCGCCATCGAGGCCGACTTCCGCCGCTGGCCTGAGTTCGACAAGGTGCCACGCGTGGCCGCGCATTCGCGCGAGGGTGTCATCGAGCTCATGCCGGTGGCCGACCGCGCGCACTACAGCTTCAAGTACGTCAACGGCCACCCCGGCAACGGCGCCCACGGCCTGCCCACGGTGATGGCCTTCGGCGTGCTGGCCGACGTGGCCACCGGAGCGCCGCTGCTGCTGAGCGAGCTCACGTTGACCACCGCGCTGCGCACGGCCGCCACCTCGCTGATGGCCGCCCGCGCGCTGGCACGCCCCGGCGCGCGATCGATGGCGCTCATCGGCAATGGCGCGCAGGCCGAGTTCCAGGCGCTGGCCTTCCACCACGGCCTGGGCGTGCGTGAGTTGCGCCTGTTCGACGTCGACCCGGACGCCACCGCCAAGCTGGTGCGCAACCTGCGCGCCGTGCCGGGCCTGACGCTGACCGTTTGCGCCAGCACCGCCGAGGCCGTGCGCGGCGCCCACATCGTGACCACCATCACCGCCGACAAGCGCAACGCCGTGATCATCGAGCCCGCCATGCTGGAGCCCGGCATGCACCTCAACGCCGTGGGCGGCGACTGCCCGGGCAAGACCGAGCTGCACCCCGGCGTGCTGCAGGCGGCGAGCGTGTTCGTGGAGTACGAGCCGCAGACGCGCATCGAAGGCGACCTGCAGCAGATGCCCGCACACTTTGCCGTGACGGAGCTGTGGCGCGTGCTCACCGGCCAGGCCCCCGGCCGCCAGCGCGCCGACGAGATCACGGTGTTCGACTCGGTCGGCTTCGCGCTCGAGGACTTCTCGGCGCTGCGCCTGGTGCAGCAAATGGCCGCCGAACTCGGCCTGGGGGCGCCGCTGGAGCTGATCCCGGCGCTGGCCGACCCGAAGGACCTGTTCTCGCAGCTGCAGCTGCGGGGGCAGCCCGAGGACCTGGTTTTGCAGGCAGCGTGACGAAGTCAGTGCCCGCTTGCTCATGAAAAAGGCCACCCGAGGGTGGCCTTTTTCTTGCCGGCGGGTTGCCGGCCGGCGTCAGCCGAGCTCGTGCCGGTCGGCGGCGGCATACATCTCGGCCGCCACGCGTGGATCGTGCCCGGCCATCTCGCGGGCCATGGCGCGCACCTTGGCGGCCTCGGCGACGCGGCTGCGGTGGGCGCGGTGCTGGGCCAAGCCTGTGCGCAATTGGCTCCAGGCGTCGCGCAGGGCCAGCACGGCAGCGACGGCCAGCTGGGCGCCGCGGGGTTCGGCAACCTGGGCGGGGGTGTGGACGGTGATGGTGGTCATGACAAGATCCCTTTCGTCAGGGTTCAGGAGCGGCCGGAGGCTGCTCGATGGGGTAGAGATTAGTGGTAACCCCAATGACATTCAACTGAATGTTGGCCATGTAAGGTATAAACATCGTGCATGTCATGCTTGGGCATGCACCCTCGATGAACCCCAACTTCCGCACCCTCGACCTGAACCTGTTGCGCGTGTTCGACGCCACCATGGCCGAGGGCAGCCTGACACGCGCCGCCGCCACGCTGGCCATGACACAGCCGGCGGTGAGCCATGCACTCAAGCGCCTGCGCGAGCACCTCGGCGAAGACCTGTTCGAGCGCGTGGCCCACGGCGTGCGCCCTACGCCCCGCGCCGAGGCCCTGTGGCCCGCCGTGCGCGACGCGCTGGCCGCGCTGCGCCAGAGCGTGGCGCCAGGCGACTTCGACTCGGCCAAGGACGAGGTGCAGTTCCACCTCGCCATGGCCGACTCCACGGCCGCGCTGCTGGCGACGCCACTGGTGCAGGTGATCGAGGCCACCAGCGCGCGGGTGAACCTGCGCGTGCTGCCGCTGACCACGCGCGACCCCACCCGGCTGGTCGACAGCGGCGAGGCCGACCTGGCCGTGGGCTTCTTCCCCGACCTGATCACGCGGCTGGTGTCGCAAGGTGATGCCGCGCACCTGCGCCACCAGCGGCTCTACGACACCCGCTACGTGTGCGTGATGCGGCAAGGCCACCCGCTGGCGGCCAGGCCCTTGCGGCAGGCCGACTTCGTGGCGGCGCACCACCTGCTCGTCAGCTTCTCCGGCCGGCCCTATGGCCTGGTCGACCAGGCGCTGGCCGCGCTGGGCCTGAAGCGCCGCATCGTGCTGACGGTAAACCAGTTCGCCACCGCCGGCCGCGTGGTCAGTGCCAGCGAGTTGCTGGCGGTGCTGCCCGAGAGCTTCGTCGAGGCCACGGGCGCGGCCAGTGCGCTGGCCATCCGAGAGATCCCGCTGGCGATGGACCCGGTGCACGTGGAGATGGTCTGGCACCTGCGCCGCGACGCCGACGCCGCGCACCGCTGGCTGCGGCGGCAGGTGCGGGAAGCGGCTGGCGCCTGATCCACGCACCCGTTCGGGCTGAGCTTGTCGAAGCCCCTGGCGCACCACCAGCGCTTCGACAGGCCTGTCCTGAGCCTGACGAAGGGCTCGGCGCGAACGGAGTGGTAACCGTTCCAGCGCGAACGCAGTGCCGGGAATGGGCTAGCGTGAGCGCCTTGACGCCATCAGCGTGGACTCAGAGCACCGCCGCCATCGCCACCGCCGTGCGTTCAACGTTGCCGGTGTTCAGCCCGGCCACGCAGATGCGGCCGGAGCGCACGAGGTAGACGCCGAACTCCTCGCGCAGGCGGTCCACCTGCGCCGCAGACAGGCCGGTGTAGCTGAACATGCCGCGCTGGCTGAGGAAGTAGCCGAAATCGCGGCCCGGCTGCTTGGCGCCGAGCACGTCGTGCAGCGAACGGCGCATGGCCTGGATGCGCGTGCGCATGCCGTTCACGTCGGCATGCCAGGCTGCTCGCAGCGGGGCGTCGGCGAGCACGTGGCTCACGATGCCGGCGGCGTGGATGGCCGGGCTGCTGTAGTTGCGGCGCACGGTGGCCTTCATCTGGCCCAGCACCAGCGCGGCTTCGTCGGCCGATTCGCACACCACGCTGAGCGCGCCGGCGCGCTCGCCGTACAGGCTCATGCTCTTGCTGAAGGAGTTGGCGACAAACGCCGTCAGCCCGGCGTCGACGATCGCGCGGATGGCAAACGCGTCCTCCTCGATGCCGTCGCCATAGCCTTGGTAAGCGATGTCGAGGTAGGGGATCAGCCCGCGGCGTTTGAGCAGCGGGATCAGCTCCGCCCACTGCGCCTTCGACAGATCGACGCCCGTGGGGTTGTGGCAGCAGGCGTGCAGCAACACCACGCTGTGCGCGGGCAGTTGGTCCAGCGCCTCGAGCATGGCGCCGAAGCGCACGCCGCCGGTGGCCGCGTCGTAGTACGGGTAGGTGTTCACCTGCACGCCCGCGCCTTCGAACATGGCGCGGTGGTTGTCCCAGGTCGGGTCGCTCACCCACAGGGCGCTGTCGGGAAGCCAGCGCTTGATGAAATCGGCGCCCACCTTCAGACCGCCGCTGGAGCCCACGGTCTGCAGCGTGGCCACGCGGCCGGCCTTCACGGCCGGGTGATCGGCGCCGAACAGCAGGCCCTGTACGGCGCTGCGCATGGCGGCCGAGCCCTCGATGGGCAAATAGGGCTTGGCGCCGCCCTCGGCCAACATCTGCGCCTCGGCCTGTTTCACGCAGTCGAGCACCGGGATGCGCCCGGCGTCGTCGAAGTAGATGCCGATGGAGAGGTTGACCTTGTCCTTGCGCGGGTCCTTCTGGAAGGCCTCGTTCAGGCTCAGGATGGGGTCGCCGGCATACGGCTCGACGTGGCTGAAAACGCTCATGCCGCGGCTCCTTCGGCCAGGACCTTCTCGATGTCGGCGCGCAGCTTCTCGGGCGCGTCATTCGGGGCGTAGCGCTTGCGCACCTTGCCGTCGCGGCCGACGAGGAACTTGGTGAAGTTCCACTTGATGCCCTCGGTGCCCAGAACGCCCGGCGCCTGCGCCTTGAGCCACTGCCACAGGGGGTGCGCCTCGCGGCCATTGACCTGCGTCTTGGCCATCATCGGGAAGCTGACGCCGTAGTTCAGCTGGCAGTAGCTGGCGATCTCGTCGTTGCTGCCGGGGTCTTGCCCGCCGAACTCGTTGCTCGGAAAGCCCACGATCACGAGGCCCTTGTCGCGGTAGTCCTGCCAGAGCTTTTCGAGCCCGCCGAACTGCGGCGTGAAGCCGCAGGCGCTGGCAGTGTTGACGATCAGCAGCACCTTGCCGCGCTGGCTGGCGAGCTGCGCCGTCTCGCCGGTGATGGACAGGGCTTCGAAGTCGTAGACGCTGGTGGGCATGGCTGCTCCGTCGGATGCGGGCGCGAATCGTATCGCCCGCGCCTGTGCATCACGCGCGCGGGGACGTTGACGCGCAGCCCGCGGGGCCGGACGATCCGCGCCCCACGCCGCCTAAAGGAGCCCCATGCCCGATCCGATCCGCCTGGCCCTCGTCGGCCTGAACGATGCCGAACGCACCGTCGTGGCCGCTGCAGGCGCCGCTGTGGCGCCCGAAGCGCCCCCGCCGCTGAAGCGCGCGTTGCTCGTCGACGACAGCGAGGTCGCACTGCGCTTCCTCGAAACCCGCCTGCAGCGCTGGGGCCTGGCGATGGACCGGGCCTTGGGCAGCAACCGCGCGATCGAGCTGCTGACTGCCGAGGAGCCCTACGACTTCGTCTTCATCGATGTCGAGTTGGGCCCGCAGAGCACGCTCGACGGCTACGCGCTGGTCCAGCACCTGCGCCTGAAGCACCAGCGCGATAGCGCGCCGCCAGTGGTGGTGATGGTGTCGGCGCACGCCACGCCCTCGCACCGCGCGCGCGGGCAGCTCGCCGGCTGCGATGCCTACCTGGCCAAGCCGCTCGACGAGGTGGAACTGCAGCGCCTCATGCTGCGCCACGGCCTGAAGCCGCGCGCGGCTGGAGCCCCGGCCCCGGTGGCGGGGTCAGTGTCGGGCTGACAGCAGCGCCGCGCCCAGGATCAGCCCGCCGCCGAGGGCCAGCGTCGGCGTCACGGTGCCGGCGCCCAGGAGCACCGCCGAGACGCTGGCGAACAGCACCTCGGTCAGCATCACCACCGCCGTCACGTTGGCCGGCAGCCGCGAGGCGCCGTACTGCAGCGCCAGGTTGCCGCACAGGAACACCACCGCCAGCGCCAGCGCGCCGGCCATCCAGCCCAAGGCCGGCGCCGGGGGCAGCGGCACCGCGCCCTGGGCCGACAGCACCACGGCCAGCACGCCGGCCACGCTGGCGCCACCGAAGAACATGGCCAGCGCGCGCGCGGCCTCGGGCTGGTGGGCCTCGCGGCGCAGCATCACGTTGTTGAGCGCAAAGCTGAAGCCGCCGATCAGCCCCAGCCAGTCGGGCAGGCCTTGCGGCACCGGAAAACCGCCATCGGCCGGCCACAGCACCACGGCGGCACCCGCCAGCGCCATGCCCACGCGCGCCAGCGCCAGTGGCGTGAGGCGCTCGTTCAGCAGCAGCCGCGCGAGCAGCACCGCCCACAGCGGCATCAGGTAGAACAGCAGCACCACGCGCACCACGTCGCCGATGGTCACGGCCCAGTTGAAGGTGGCGTTGGTGGTGCCGGCGGCCAGCACCAGCACCCACAGCACCGGCGTCTTCGCCAGATGCCCGATGGCGGCCGGCCGCAGCGCCGCGATCAGCGCCACCGCCAACGAGTAGATCAGCACCGTGGCCCACAGCGGGTGCAGGCCGGCGCCTTCGAGCTGGCGCAGCGGCCACCAGCTCACGCCCCAGGTGAGCGCGTTGACCATCAAGGCCGCCACCGGCAGCCAGCGCAGCGCGGCGCTCATCGGCTAGTGGTGCCGGTCGGTGCGCGCGATCTCGAGCAAGCGCTCGAGCTCATCGGAGTGGCGCACCGTGTTGTGGCGGTGCCAGCGGCGGATGAGCTCCATCGTGATGGCCACGATGAGCCCGAACACGACGATGGCGCCGAAGGCCGACATGCCGAAGCGCGTCATGCCCACGTAGAAGGCGCCCAGGCCCAGGATGCAGGCCTGCTCGTTGAAGTTCTGCACGGCGATCGAGCGGCCCGCGCCCATCAGGTTGTGGCCGCGGTGCTGCAGCAGCGCGTTCATCGGCACGATCAGGAAGCCGCAGATCGCGCCCATCACCACCAGGAAGGGCACCGCGCTGGCCAGGCTGTCGATGAACACCAGGCCGATCATCAGAAAGCCCACGGCAATGGCCAGCGGGATGACGTTGGTCGCGCGGTCGAGCTTGGTGATGAACGAGGCCACCACGGCGCCGATGACCGAGCCGATCACCACCACGCCGGCCAGGTTGGAGGCCTGCGCCGTGCCGTAGCCCAGGGCCGCAGCCGCCCACGCGAACACGATGAGCCGCAGGTTGCCGAAGATGCCCCACAGCAGCGTCGTCGTGGCCAGGGTGATCTGGCCCAGCTTGTCGGCCCACAGGCGGCTGTTGCAGCGCGCGAAGTCGCGCACCAGGTGCGGCACCGCCCGCATCGGGATCAGCGGCGCACCGGTGCGGGGCACATACAGGTTGAAGCCGGCCGCCACCCCGTACAGCAGCACGATGACGCAGACGGCGGCTTCGGGCGGTGTGTCGACGTGGGTGTCGAAAAAGGGCATGTCCAGGCCCAGCAGCCACGGCGAGATGCGTGCGCCGATGAGCTGCCCGCCCAGCAGGATGCCCAGCACGATGGAGCCAATGGTCAGGCCCTCGATCCAGCCGTTGCCCTTGACCAGCAGCGAAGGCGGCAGCAGCTCGGTCAGGATGCCGTACTTGGCCGGGCCGTAGGCCGCCGCGCCCAGGCCCACCACCGCGTAGGCCACGAGCGGGTGGGCGCCGAACAGCATGAGCAGGCACCCGACGACCTTGATGGAGTTGCTGACGAACATCACCCGGCCCTTGGGGATGCTGTCGGCGAAGGCGCCGACGAAGGGCGCAAGCACGACGTAGAAGAAGGCGAACATCGGCGCCAGAGCGGGCACCTGCCAGGCTGGCGCCTGCGACATCCTCAACAGTTCGACGGCGGCCACCAGCAAGGCGTTGTCGGCCAGCGAGCTGAAGAACTGCGCCGACATGATGGTCGAGAAACCTTTTTTCATCGTGTCGCGCGCCGCGCGGGCGCCGCCATGAAAAAGGCGCCTCTGGCCGTTGTCTCAGTCATTGCGCCGGGGCCAGTACCGCGGCGAGGCCTTTCGAGGCCGGGGGGTTATAGCATGGGGGTTGCAACGGCCTGACGACCATGCCACGCCCCATCGAAGCCCTCGTGCACCCTGCCGCGCTGGCGCACAACCTGCGCACCGCGCGCCGCCATGCCGGCGATGCGCGGGTGTGGGCCGTGGTGAAGGCCAACGCCTACGGCCATGGCATCGAACGCGCCTTCGAGGGCCTGAAGGCCGCCGACGGCTTTGCGCTGCTCGACCTGGCCGAGGCCGAGCGCGTGCGCGGCTGCGGCTGGCGCGGCCCGGTGCTGCTGCTGGAAGGCTGCTTCGAGCCGCGCGACCTGGAGCTGTGCTCGCGCCTGAACCTCTGGCATGTGGTGCACTGCGCCGAGCAGATCGACTGGCTGGCCGCGCACAAGACGCACGAGCCGCACCGCGTGTTCCTGAAGATGAACAGCGGCATGAACCGCCTGGGCTTCGCACCGCAGGCCTTCCGCAGTGCGTACGCGCGGCTGAACGCGCTGCCACAGGTCGACGAGGTGAGCCTGATGACGCACTTTTCTGATGCCGACGCGCCGCGTGGCATCGCGCACCAGCTCGCCACCTTCGAGGCCGCCGCGGG
>JBIJAP010000453.1:0-3084 GCA_044345715.1 Rubrivivax sp. | reverse complement strand
AGGTGGAGAACGCCGCCGAGATCGGCATGGAACACCACCTGGGCCTCACGTGCGATCCCGTCGGCGGCCTGGTGCAGATCCCGTGCATCGAGCGCAACGCCATCGCCTCGGTGAAGGCCATCAACGCCGCGCGGATGGCGCTGCGGGGCGACGGCACGCACCACGTCAGCCTCGACCAGGTGATCAAGACCATGCGCGAAACCGGCGCCGACATGCTGACCAAGTACAAGGAAACCGCCCGCGGCGGGCTGGCAGTGAACATCGTCGAGTGCTGAGCGGCCGTCTGGGCCCGTCCGGCTCAAGCCGGCGGCCCGGCGGCCGATATCCGACTGGATGCTTGCCGATACGCCGCCCAACCTGCTGCCGCCGACCCGCTTCCGCGGCTGGCGTGGCTGGCGTATGGCGCTGCTGGGCTTGATCGGCACACTGGCCCTGGTGCTGCCGTTGACCCAGGTGCTGCGCTTCCAGGTCGAGGCCCTGATCGAGGACCGCAGCGAGCGTGCCCGGCTCGACCCGCTGACCGACGCCGTGGCCGTGCAACGCGGACTCATCGGCCACGACGAAGTGGCCACGCGCGTGCTGCAGGGCCGCACGGCGCTGGAGGCCGAACGCCGCGCTCGCCAGGCCGAAGTCGACCAACACCTCTTCACCCTGCAGGTCAGCTTGCAGGCGGGTGCATGGCAACCCGCCTGGCGCGAGGCGAAGTCCATGCGGGCCGACTGGATGCTGCTCGCCGGCCAAGTCGCAGGCGGGCGCATCGACGCCGAGGCCAGTCGGCGCGGGCATCGCCTGCTGCAGGAGCAAGCCGTGCAGGTGATGGATTTCGTGCACGCCCTGCTGGTCGTGCCTGTCGGGCGGGCCGACTCCGCTGACTGGCAGGCCCGCATCGACGCGCGCCGCCTCGAGCTCGATGGCCGCATCGCCCGTGCCGAGTCGACGCTGGCGCTGCTCGGGCTGGTCTCGTTGGTGCTGCTGGCCGGTGCTGCCGCGCTGCTGCGGGCGCAGCGACGCAGCGCCGCAGCGGCGCGGCGCCCGCAGCCCGCCGCCAACGGCAGCCGCCGCAGCTCGGGCCGCCGGCTCGGCGACCGCCCCGCACGAGCCACCCCGGCTGAGCTGACGTCGGCGAGCCTCGGTTCCGTGCGCCGCGCCTTGGAAGACGAACGAGTCTGAACCGGCCGCGCACGGGGCGCACTGAGTTCCGCGGCGGTGCCGCCGAGAAACCCGCGAAACGCAGGGCGTCTGTGCCAGCGCCTGAAGGAGGTCGATCCCAAACTGGCGTCCAACCCCCGGTGCTTCTTGACGGCCAGTGGCTGCCGGTGCGCCAGGCGCTCGAGGCCCTGGCTCAGGGTCGCCACGACACGGCGCGCAACACCGCCTTTGCCCAGCACACGCAGCAGGTCGACGCGATGCGCGAACGGGTGCGGGCGGCCGCCGAGAAGTCGGGTCTGCTGCTCGATCCCGAGGCGCACAGCTACTTCCTGATGGACGTGGCTGTCGAGCGGCTGCTCCCCTGGACCGAGACGCTGGGCCGGGTGAGCGGCGAAGGCGCCGGCCTGCTGGCCCGTGGCGACGCCAGCTCGGCCGCGCTCGTCGACCGCGAGGCCGCCGGCGGGGGCTGGATCGACTACGCCATCGTCAACCCGGTCTCGGGGCAGGTGCAGGCCAAGACCTCGTGGGTGCAGCAGCTCGACGACGGGCTCGTCATCGGCTGCGGCATCTACCGCGACACCGCCGCGGCGGCGTCGTCAATCGGCGCCGCGGCGCCAGCGTCCGCGCCTCGCGCACCAGCTGGGCGCAAGGACTATCGGCCCCGGCCCGGCCTCGAACAGCGGCAGCAGTGCCAGAAGCGGGTTGACGAGCCCGAGCACCAGCGCACCCAGGCCCCGCGTGGCCACGGCTGCGCCGTCCAACGCCACCACCGGCTGCGCCAGCGGGCCGCGCAGATAGATCGGGCTGCGCAGCGCGATCACGCTGTTGACCTTGGTGCTCGGCACGAAGCGCAGCGCCATGGTCTCGTCGGCCAGATCGACCACGCCGCTTCCGACCACGGTACTGACCGCCGTGTCGAACACCAGCGAGCGCACCTGCATGCGCCCGCGTTGCACGTCGAAGTCGGCAACCGCGCAGCGCAGGGCCACCGACTCGTCGCCGCTGATGTTGAGCCGCAAAGTCTCCACCAGGTGCAGGCCCGCCTGCTCCATCAGCAGCCGGCTCACCGTGCCGTTCTGCACCACCAGGCTCACGCGCCCGTCGGCGTGCGCCAGGATGCGGCCCAGCGAGGCACCGGGCCCGGCGAGCACGGCATCGCCATCCAGCCGACCGAGGGCCACGCTGCCTTGCCCGCGAGCCTGCAGCAGGCGCTGCAGCGGCATGCCACGCAAGCGCAGCACCGCGTGGGCGTGAAGGGGATCGGTGCGCGTGTCCAGCGGCACGTCGGGCGACAGCCGCGGCCGGCGGGTCGCGGCCTGATCCGGTTGGGCGGTCGCTTCGGGCACCGGGGACAGGCCCGCTGCGGGCCCCAGGTCGGCCATGTCGAACCGCCGCGAACTGAGGCCGCCCCGCAGCATCGGTCTGCGTGAAGCGGTGTCGAGCTGCAGCGTGCTGGCCACGTCGCTGCGGCCCACCTGCCCAGTGAACGAGTCGTAGCGCCACACCGAACCTTCGCGCACCAGCCGGCCGGCGCTGCGGTAGGCCGGCGTCGGCGGCAGGGGCAGCTGCAGGATCGGCGCCAGTGCCGCCAGGTTGTCGCCCCGCCACTCAACCGCGATGTCGAGCACGGCCACACGCGGCAGACCGGTGATGGTGCCGCGGGCCTGCAGCTGCGTGTTACCGATGCGCCCGCTCAGCTACAGGGTGTAGGGCCTGCTCGGTGTGGCGCAGCCGGCCATGGTCGAGCTGCAACTGGCCGATGTCGACGCGGGCCTCGACGGCATCGGCCCGCAGCAGCTCAGGGCTCTGCGCCCAGGCAGGGTTGCCCAGGCGCACGCGCTAGGAGCGTGGGCGGCAGAACATCGCCGAACACGCCAAGGTGACCAAGATCTGCGGAGGCGCGGCTGATTGACTGATTTCGAGCACCTCTGTCGC
>JBIJAP010000452.1:0-3085 GCA_044345715.1 Rubrivivax sp. | reverse complement strand
GTCTGCGGCACGGTTTCGGTACGGGCGCGCAGCGTGCGGCCGGCGGCACTGAGGGCGATGCGCACCCGGCGCTCGTCGGCCGCGTCGCGCAGGCGCAGCACGAGGCCGGCTTGTTCGAGGCGCTTGAGCAGCGGCGTCAGCGTGCCGGAGTCGAGTGCCAGGCGCTCGCCGATCTCGCCGACAGCCAGCCCGTCGTGCTGCCACAGCACCAGCATTACCAGGTACTGCGGGTAGGTCAAGCCCAGCGGCTCGAGCAGCGGCTTGTAGAGCTTGGTCATCGCCAGCGACGAGGCGTAGAGCGCGAAGCAGAGCTGGCGGTCGAGGTCCAGCCACGAGGCGGCGGGCGGGGGTGGCTGGCGGCGCGGCATGGGTCGAGACTTTACCGGTCGCACACAATTCAATTGCGTGCGATGAAAATTGCCCGGGCTGCTGCCAGGGGCATGGCCGTGTCAGTCGGCGGCCTGCAAGCCTTCGAGTTCGGTCTGCACCTCGAGCCAGCGCTCCTCGAGCATCGCCACCTCGGCGGCGGCGTGCGCCAGGCGGCGGCCGAGTTCGGCGTAGTCGCCGCTGGGCGATGCGAGGCCGGCTTCGATCTCGCGCTTCTCGGCAGCCAGGCGCGCCAGCCGATCATCGATGCGTTGCAGCTCGTTGCGCAGCGGGCGCGTGCGCTCGGACTGCTTCACGCGGGCCTGCTTGGCCTGCTGGCGGCTCTCGCGCGTTTCGCGCGTTTCTGGCTTGGCCGCGGCAGGTGCCGGTGCTGGCGATGCCGCCTTGGCCACCGGGCGGCTGACGGTTTCCACCGCCGCGACTTTGGGCGGCTCGGGCGCCGGCTGGCCGCGCGCGGCGGCGCGGCTCACGTCGAGCAGCCACTTCTGGTAGTCGTCGAGGTCGCCGTCGAAGGGCTGCACGCGGCCACAGGCGACGAGCCAGAACTCGTCGCACACCTCACGCAGCAGCGCGCGGTCGTGGCTGACGAGCATGACCGTGCCCTCGAACTCGTTGAGCGCAATCGACAGCGCCTCGCGCGTGGTGAGGTCGAGGTGGTTGGTGGGCTCGTCGAGCAGCAGCAGGTTCGGCCGCTGCCACACCAGCATCGCCAACACCAGGCGCGCCTTCTCGCCGCCGCTTAAAGATCCCACGGCCTGCGAGACCATGTCGCCGGTGAAGCGGAAGCGGCCCAGAAAGTCGCGCAGTTCCTGTTCGCGCGCCGCGGGGCCGACATCGCGCGCCAGGCGCACCATGTGCATCAGTGGGCCATCACCCAGGCTCAGCACGTCGAGCTCCTGCTGTGCGAAGTAGCCGATGACGAGGCCCTTGCCCTCGGTGGTGGTGCCGCCGAGCGCCGGAAGCGCTCGTGCGATGGTCTTCACCAGCGTGCTCTTGCCCTGGCCGTTGGCGCCCAGGATGCCCACGCGCTGGCCGGCCAGCACGCTGCGGCTGAAGCCCTTGACGATGGCGGCGTCGCCGTAGCCACAGGCCAGGCCGTCGAAGCTGAGCATGGGGTTCGGCAGGCTCTGCGGCTCGCGGAACTCGAACTCGAAGTCGCTGCTGGTGAGCACCGGCGCGAGCTTTTCCATGCGCGCCAGCGCCTTGACGCGGCTCTGCGCCTGCTTGGCCTTGCTGGCCTTGGCCTTGAAGCGGTCGATGAAGCGCTGCAGGTGGGCGATGCGCTCCTGCTGCTTGGCGTAGCTCGCCGAGGCCAGCTGCATGCGCTCGGCGCGCATCTCTTCAAACGCCGTGTAGTTGCCGCCGTAGCGCGTGAGCACCTGCTCGTCGAGGTGCACCGTCACGCGCGTCACGGCATCCAGGAACTCGCGGTCGTGGCTGATGATCACGAGCAGCCCGTCGAAGCGCTTGAGCCAGCTCTCCAGCCACACCAGCGCGTCGAGGTCGAGGTGGTTGGTGGGCTCGTCGAGCAGCAGCAGCTCGGCCGGGCACATCAGCGCGCGCGCCAGTTGCAGCCGCATGCGCCAGCCGCCGCTGAAGCTGTTGACGGGGGCATCGAGCTGGTTCGTCTTGAAGCCCAGGCCCTGCAGCAGCGACTGCGCACGCGAGCGCGCATCGAAGGCGCCGGCCTCGTCGAGCGCCATGTGCGCGTGGGCCATGGCCTCGCCGTCGCCTTCGCCGTTGTTCATGGCTTCGGCGGCGGCCAGTTCGCGCTGCGCGGCCACCAGGGGCAGGTCGCCGGCGAGCACGTAGTCGGTGGCGCCGTCGTCGGTTTCGGGCATGTCCTGCGCCACCTCGCCGACGCGCCAGCGCGGCGGGATCTCGACATCGCCCTGGTCGGCTTGCAGCTTGTGCGTGAGCAGCGCAAAGAGGCTCGACTTGCCCGCGCCGTTGCGGCCGATGAGGCCGACCTTCTCGCCGGGCTGCAGCACCAGGTTGGCGCCTTGCAGCACGACCTTGACGCCGCGGCGCAGGGTGATGTCTCTGAGTGTGATCAAGGAAGAAACCGCAGCGCTGCGGCCTCGATGAGGAGCACCTGCTCGTCGCCCGCGCTGGTGGGCAGGCTGACGATGGGCAAGCGCGGAAACGCGCGGTGGAAGTGCTCGAGCTCGTGGCCGATTTCCAGCACCAGCACGCCGTCGGGCGCCAGGCGGGGCTTGAGGCCGGCGAGCAGCGGGCGGATGAAGTCCATGCCGTCACTGCCACCGGCCAGCGACATCGTCGGCTCGGCACGGTACTCGGGCGGCAGCGCCGCCATCGAGCGGCTGTTGACGTAGGGCGGGTTGCAGATCACCAGATCAAAGGGCTCGGGCTCGGCGATGGCGGCCCAGCCATCGCCCCGGGCCAGGCGGATGCGGCCGGCCAGGCCGTGGCGCTGCACGTTCAGCGCCGCCACGGCCAGGGCGTCGGCGCTCAGGTCGGTGGCCAACACCTCCACATCGGGCCAGGCCAGAGCCGCCAGCACGGCCAGGCTGCCGTTGCCGGTGCACAGGTCGAGCACGCGGCGCGTATCGGGCGCGAGCCAGGCATCGAGCGCGCCGCTGCCGTCGGCGTCGGCGAGCAGTTCGGCGATCAGCGAGCGCGGCACGATGACGCGCTCGTCCACCGTGAAGGGCACGCCCTGCAGCCAGGCCTCGCC
>JBIJAP010000451.1:0-3088 GCA_044345715.1 Rubrivivax sp. | reverse complement strand
TCACAGCACTAGCGACGTCGGTGTGTCTCGGTGTTCAGCGGGCAGGCCTCTGCCGACTATTCACGGCCCGACGCAGACACGCCTGCGCAAAGGGTTGCGAACAGCGCCCTTACCTCCGCCTGCCTCACGAAGCCTTCGCCCTGGGCTGCAATGGCTTGGAGCTGCCGTCGCGCCGCTTGCTTGTCGCCAGAGGCCAGCAGCAGCTTGGCCATACCGAGCCGCAGGTGCAGGTTGCTTGAGTCGAGCTGCATTGCACGCTTTTGCAGTGCCATCGCCTCTTCGACCTTGCCCTCACGTGACACCGCCGCGTATCGCAATGCCACGTCCAACAGCATCCGAGAATCTCTCGGGAGTTGCTTCAGCCATCCTTCTGCGAATTGCGTGGCCTCTCGCTCTGGGAATCGCTTCACCAGTTGACGATACAAGCTCGATGGACGAAGGAGGTCAAGAGGCCTACTTTTTTGTCTGTGATGCGACGAGCGTGAAGTATCCACGCTTGGGAGCAGGCGCAGCCCGGCTTCCCGTGTACATGGGGTGCCGGCAGCCCCGGGTCGAACGTAGAGTTCGGCTGTTTTCGCTGGCTCTCCGGGCTCCTTGAGCATGATCCGCATCTTCAACCACTACGTCCCCCGAGCCGCGCTGCGTGCGCTGGTGTTCGACTTCGGGCTCGTGCTGGTGCTGGTCATGCTGGCCGTGGCCATCAGTGCCGGCGGGTTTGCCCAGGTCATGCCGATGGCCGGCACGCACGTCATCTCGTTCGCTGCCTTCCTGATCGTGGTCGGCGGGGCGTCGGGTTTGTACGAGTCGTCCCAAAACAGCAGTGCATCACGCTCGATGGCGCGCGCGGTGGTGGTGCTGCTGGTGTTGCTGCCGGTGGCTTACCTCGTCTTTGGCCTGCTGCCGACCCGCAGTGGTGGCCACAGCACGATCCAGCTTTCCGTCATGGCCGGGGTTGCTGCCCTGGTCGGGCGCCGGGCCTACCTGTCGCACGCCTCGGCCGCCGCGTCGGCGCGCACCCGCATCCTGATCTTCGGCGCCGGCCATGCGGCGCTGGACGTGAGCGAAACGCTGAAGAAGAACGATCCGAACGCCGACATCGTCGGCTTCGTGCCCGGCCCGAATGAAAGAGAGGCGGCCGTTCCGGCAAACCGCATCCTGGCCCTCGACGACTCGCTGCCGGCCATCGCCCTGCGCCTGGGCGTCGACGAGATCGTGGTCGCACTCACCGAGCGCCGTTCAGGCAGCATGCCGCTGCGGCAATTGCTGGACTGCAAGGCGTCGGGCACCAAGGTGCACGACCTGAACACCCACTTCGAGAAGACGCTGGGCCAGATCCGCATCGACTACCTCAACGCCAGCTGGCTGATCTTCGGCGACGGCTTCAACCAGGGCGCCTGGCGCAGCGGCGTCAAGCGCGTGTTCGATCTGTTCTGCGCCATGCTGCTGCTGGTGCTGGCCACGCCGATCATGCTGGTCACGGCCGTGCTCATCAAGCTCGAGAGCCCGGGCCCGGTGCTGTACCGGCAGGAGCGTACCGGCCTCAACGGCCGCGGCTTCAGCATCGCCAAGTTCCGCAGCATGCGCAACGACGCCGAAAGAGACGGCAAGCCGGTCTGGGCCGCAGCGAATGACGCACGCGTCACTCGGGTCGGCGCCGTGATCCGCCGGCTGCGCATCGACGAGCTGCCGCAGCTGTTCAACGTGCTGGTGGGCGAGATGAGCCTGGTGGGCCCGCGTCCGGAACGCCCGTACTTCGTGGAGCAGCTGACGCAGGAGATCCCCTTCTACGCGCTGCGCCACAGCGTCAAGCCCGGCGTTACCGGCTGGGCGCAGGTGCGCTACCCTTACGGCGCCACCGTCGAAGATTCCCAGGAAAAACTCCAATACGACCTCTACTACGTCAAGAACCACACGCTGTTCCTCGACATCGTGGTCCTGATGGAAACGGTCAGCGTGGTGCTCACCGGCAGGGGCGCTCGCTAAGCGCTCCCGTCAGCGCCCGCTCCTGCGGCGGCGGCGCGGCCTCGACACCCTCCCGGAGCGCCTGAGGTATGGCCATGCTGCCCTTCACGGTTGCGTCTGCCGGCTACGTTGTGGGCTTGCTCACCCATTTGGCGTTGGCGCTCTACCTTGCCCGCAGTGGTCGCTCGGTCACAGGCACCCAGGCAGCGCGTTGGCCTGTGGTGGCCGCGCTGCTGGCATCGGCCGCCTGGTGCGGCTTCTTGTTGCTGGGCCTGGTCTGGCGCGATCTTGCGGCCGACTACCTGGCGCAACTCGCCGACCTGGCACGTTACGGGCTGTGGTTCCTGTTCCTGGTGATGTTGCTGCCGCACGAGGCCGACGGCCAGCCCGCCGCCTCCACCCGGCTGATGCGTCGCGCCGCTACGGCATGCCTGGTGGCTGCCGCGCTGCTGTTCACGCTGCACGCCACCGGTGCACTGGAGGGCGAAGTCTCGCGACTGGCCATCGCCGGTGCGCTGGCCTTGCCGGTGTGTGGCCTGCTGATGGTGGAGCAGCTGTTCCGCAACCTTCGCGATGACCAGCGCTGGAACGCCAAGCCGGTGTGCCTGGGCCTGGCCTGCGTGTTCGTATTCGACATCTATCTGTTCTCCGAAGGGCTGCTGTTCGCCGTCTTCGACCCGGACGCGGTCGCCGTGCGTGGGGCCGTGCATGCGCTGGCGGTGCCGTTTCTGATGGTGGCCGCACGGCGCAGCCCGAACTGGATCGCCAAGCTGCATGTCTCGCGCGCGGCGGCCTTCTACTCGGCGTCGCTGCTGCTGGCTGGCGCCTACCTGTTGTTCATGGCGGCCGTGGGCTACTACGTGCGCTTCTTCGGCGGCGACTGGGGCCGAGCGCTGCAGCTGGGCCTGGCGGTCGCCGGCTTCGCGTTGCTGTGCATGCTGGTGTTCTCGGGTGCCTTCCGCTCGTGGCTGCGCGTGTTCGTCGGCAAGCACTTCTACACCTACCGCTACGACTACCGCGAGGAGTGGCTGCGCTTCACCGCCATGCTGTCGGCCCAGCGCAGCCCGCAGGAAACCGGCGAGATGATCGTCCGCGGCCTGGCCAAGATGGTGGAATGCCCGGCCGG
>JBIJAP010000450.1:0-3097 GCA_044345715.1 Rubrivivax sp. | reverse complement strand
AGAACACCGCCGCCGTGCACGTGCAGGTGCCGGTGGAGGTGACGAGCTTCCTGCTGAACGAAAAGCGCAGCGAGATCACCAAGATCGAGCTCAAACAGCGCCTGACCGTGCTGCTGGTGCCCAACAAGCACCTGGAGACGCCGAACTACAAGCTCGAGCGCCTGCGCCACGACGACCCGCGCCTGGAGAGCCTGCAGGCCAGCTACACGATGATCGAGGAGCCGGACGAGGAAGTCGGCATCACGCGTCGCGACAAGACCAGCAAGGCCAAGCAGGAGCCGGTGATCAAGGGCGTGCTGCCCGACCAGCCCGCCCCGCCTGCACCGGCCCCGGCCCCGGTGCCGGCACCTGCCCCGGTGGCGGCCGCACCCGTGGTGATGCCCGCGCGAGTGGCGCCGCCACCGGCCGCGAAGGCCACGCAGGAAGCCGGCAGCGGCTTCTTCGGCTGGTTCAAGAAGCTGCTCGGCGGCACGCCGGCGCCCGCACCGGCCCCCGTGGCCGTGGCCGGCGCACTGGCTGCGCCCGTGGCCGCACCGGCCCCGGCGGCCAACGCCCGGCCGGCTGGCGACAAGCGCGACGGTCGTCGCGGTGAGCGCAACGATCGTGGCGAGCGGGGTGAACGCGGCGGCCGCGGTGGCCGTGGCGGACAACGTGAAGGTCAACGTGAAGCCCCGCGCGAAGGCGCGCGCGACGGCCAGCAAGCCCGCAACGAACGCGCGGGCGAGCGCGGTGCTGAACGCACGGAGCGCGCCGACCGTGGCGACCGCCGAGGCCCGCGCCCCGAGCGCGCCCCGCGCCCAGAAGAAGCCGCCAACGGCCACGTGCAGCCCTTCGTTGACACCATCCCGGCGCCGATTCCGCCGGGCCATGAAGCCGCCGAGGCCGGCGCCGAAGGCGAGGGCCGCGAAGGTGGCCGCCGTCGCCGCCGCCGCGGGGGCCGTGATCGTGGCGAAGGCCGTGCCGGCGAGGAAGGCCAGCAGAGCCTGCTGAGCGACAGCCCTGACGCGGGCGCTGCGTCTACCGCCAACGACACCGATCAGGCCGCGGATGCCGCGCCGGCTGAACGCGCGGACGGCGATCGTCCTGAAGGCGATCGACCCGAAGGCGAGCGCGCCGACGGCGAACGCAGCCGCCGCCGCCGCGGAGGCCGCGGCCGGGGCCGCGATCGCGAGGGCGCCGAGGCTGGTGCCGAAGCTGCCGAAGGCGCAGTGGCTGCCGAAGGCACCACGGCTGTGGCAGCGCCCGCGCCGAGCGACGACGCAGCCTCAGACACCGCTGCGCCGCAAGCCCAGGCGGCCGAGGCCGAAGCCGCACCCGCCGAGCCGGTGTTCAAGCCCGCGCCGGCACCGATGGCCGCACCGGCCCCAGCCCCTGCAGCAGCCCCGGCCCCGCGCGCCGCCCGCGCCGAGCCCATCCGCATCGAGCCCTACCTGTTGCCGACCGAGGCCCTGGCCTCGCTGGCAACGCAGGCCGGCCTCGACTGGGTGCAGTCCGACGCCGACAAGATCGCCAGCGTGCGTGCCGCCATGGCCGCCGAGCCGGCGCCGGTGCGCGCCCCGCGCGAGCCCAAGCGCCACGTGCTGGTGGACGACGGCCCGCTGGTGCTGGTCGAGACGCGCAAGGACCTGAGCCAGCTCAAGCTGCCCTTCGACCAGGCCGCGGGCTGATGCAGCCCACGCCGCCGGGGCCCGCGCCCCGGCGGCCCTGGCTTGGGCTCACGCCCAGGCCAGCAGCACGAGGTAGCACGCGCTGCCCGCCAGCAGCGCCAGCACGCCTTGCCGCGTCGCCGCCCACACGGCCGACAGCACCAGTGCAGAGAGCAGCCGCGGATCGCCCAGCCATTGCAGCGGGGTGGCCGCGTCGGCCAGCACGCTGTTGCGCAGGATCTCCGGCAACGTGATGGCCACCAGCGCCGCCAGCGGCGCGGCACGCAGCGCGCGTTCGAGCGCCCCGCGCGGCTGCCAGCGCTGCGGCAGCACGAGGAAGAAGCAGCGCGCCACCAGCGTGACGCCCACCAGCGCCCCCATCAGCAGCAGCAGCTCCAGATCGCTGTAGCCCGGCATGGCCTGCCTCGCTCAACGCGCCACGCGCTCGCGGCCCACCCACAGCGCCGCCGCCACGCCGGCCAGCACCGCCAGCACCGTGCCCATGCGCTGCGGCCAGTCGAGTGTGGCCAGCCCCACCACCGCACTGGCCAGCGCCGCGGCCCAGGCCGGGCGGCCCGCCAGCAGCGGCAGCGCAATGCCGAACAGCGCCAGCACGCCGAGGTAGGCCAACTCCGGGCCGTAGGGCAGCTGCTCGGCCAGCACGATGCCCACGACGGAGGCGCCGGTCCACGTCAGCCCGGTGGCGACATTGGCGCCCCACAGGAAGGCCACGCGCTGCACCAGCGGGCCCTGCCGGCGGCGATGCATCAGTGCGGCCAGCGGGCCGTCGATGGTGACGAAGCCGGTGGCCAGCCGCCAGCGCAGCGGCAGCCGCCGCAGGTGCGGCGCCAGCGCGGCCGAGTAGACGACGAAGCGCAGGTTGGCCACCAGCGCCGTGAGCAGCAGTGTCGGCACGGCCACCGCCGCGCCCAAGAGCGGCAGCACGGCCAGCTGCGAGGTGCCGGAGTACACCGCGAAGGTCATCCACAGCGCCGGCAGCAGCTCGAGCCCCACCTTCACCATCGCAATGCCGGTGGCCAGACCCCAGGCCGCCATGCCCGGCAGGGTGGCCTCCACGGCACGGAAGCCGGCAACAAAAGCCGCACCGCGTGCGGCGTGGCGCCGCGGGCCATGGCGCCGCACGCCTGGCTGCATCAAGCCGAGGGGTCGGCCAGGCCCAGCGCCTGCGCCATCTGCCGGCGCATGACGAACTTCTGCGCCTTGCCCGTCACCGTCATCGGGATCTCGGCCACGAAGCGCACGTGGCGCGGCACCTTGTAGTGCGCGATCTGGCCCTGGCAGAAGGCGCGGATCTCGTCTTCGCTGGCCTCGGCCCCCGGCTTGAGCACGATCCAGGCGCAGACCTCCTCGCCGTACTTCGCGTCGGGCACCCCGAAGACCTGCACCTGCGCCACCGCCGGGTGGCGAAACAGGAACTCCTCCACCTCGCG
>JBIJAP010000449.1:0-3105 GCA_044345715.1 Rubrivivax sp. | reverse complement strand
GGCCAGCGCCTCGTGGCCGTCGCAGGCCTCGGTGACGAGCACGCCCCAGCGCTGGAGCGTGGCCACGACGATGAGCATGTTGACGGCGTTGTCCTCGACCATCAGCACCCGCATGCCGGCCAGCGCAGCGGCCTCGTGGCCCGGCACCGTGCCGGCAGCGGCCGCAGGCGGCAGCGTGGCCGGCGGCAGCGGCAACTCGGCCCAGAAGCGGCTGCCATGGCCGCGCTCGCTGGCCACGCCGACGCGCCCGCCCATCAGCGTGGCGAGCTCGCGGCAGATCGACAGCCCCAGGCCAGTGCCGCCGAAGCGCCGCGTCGTGCTCTGGTCGGCCTGCGTGAAGGGCTTGAACAGCTCCGGCAGCACCTCGGGCTCGATGCCAGGGCCCGTGTCCTCGCAGGCCAGCCGCAGCAACGGTGCTGCCCCGTCCACCCGATGCGCCGTGATGCGCACGAAGCCTTGATCGGTGAACTTGATGGCGTTGGCGACGTAGTTGGTGACGATCTGGCGCACGCGCAGCGCGTCGCCGCTGACCACGGGCCCGAGCGCGGGGTCGATCTCCAGCAGCAGCCGCAGGCCCCGCGCCTCGGCCAGCGTGCGGTAGGTGTGCGCCAGGGTCTCCAGCAGCGCCACCACGTCGAACGGCGCCGCCTCGATGGGCAGCCGCCCGGCCTCGATCTTGGACAGATCGAGGATGTCCGAGATGATGGCCGCCAGCGACTGCGCGCAGTCCTCGATCTGCGACAGGTACTGGCCGCGCAGCGGCTCGGGCAGGTCGGGGTCGCGCGCCAGGCGAGCCAGGCCCATCAGACCGTTCAGCGGCGTGCGCAGCTCGTGGCTGGTGTTGGCCAGGAAGGCGCTCTTGGCGCGGTTGGCGGCCTCGGCGTCGTCGCGCGCGCGGGCCAGTGCTTCCTCGAACTGGCGGCGCTCGGTGATGTCCTCCACGATCCACACCGTGCCGCCTTCGGCCGGGCGATGCGGGTCGACGACGCCGGCACGCAGCCGCGCCAGGAAGTGGCTGCCGTCGCGCCGGCGCACCTCGCGTTCGATCTCGATCTTGCCGCCCTGCGCCAGCGCCGGGCCAACGACGCGGCCGACCTCGGCGTAGTCGGCTTCGCTCTTCCAGACGATGCTGCTAGGCAGGCCGATCAGGCTGCCGTCGCGCCAGCCGACCATGCGTTCGAACTCGGCATTGACGAGCACGAAGTGGCTGTCGCGCGTCACGGCCACGCCGATGCCGGCGTTGTCGAGGATGGCCGCGCGCTCCATGCGCTCGCGCTCGCCGGCGGTGATGTCGCGGCCGTTGACGACCAGCATGTCGCGGCCGTCGAGCCGGAAGCGCGCCGCCGAGATCATCAGCGTCGTGGTGCTGCCGTCGCGGCAACGGAACGGGATCGGCAGATCGACCACCTTGCCGTCGCGCTGGAACCGCTGCACGAATCGCTCGCGGCCGGCGGAGCTGCCCCAGATGCCCAGCTCCAGCGAGGTGCGGCCCACGGCCTCGGCCTGCGACCAGCCGATCACCTGCTCGAAGGCGCGGTTGACCATCTCGTAGCGGCCGCTCTCGAGGTCGGTCAGCGTGATGAGGTCGGGGCACGTGTCCACCAGGTGCGACAGCGTCGCCTCGGAGTGGCGCAGCGCCACCTCGGCCTGGTGGCGCTCGGTGACGTCGACGAACATCGACAGCACCGCCGACTCGCCCTGCAGGTCGACGCGCACCGCGGTCGCGCTGACGATGGCCGCACGGCCCTCGGTGCGCAGCTTCAGCTCGGCCAGCGGCAGCCGCGTGCCCAGGGGCTGCGTGGCCAGCTGGCGCAGACGGTTGCGCGCCAGCTCGCGGTCGGCGTCGTTGGCGTACAGGTCGAGCAGCGACGCGCCGCGCATCGATTCGACCGACGCGTGCCCCAGCAGCCGCGCGGCGGCCGGGTTGGCATCGACGATGCGGGCGTCGACATGCAGCAGCACCGGCAGCGGCGCGTTGCGGAACAAGGCCTCGTAGCGCCCACGCGAGTCGGCCAGCGCGGCGCGGGTGGCTTCGATGGCGGTGATGTCGCGCGCCACGCCCCAGAAGCCGCGGAAGTGGCCGCCGCGGTCCAGGCGCGGCTCGCCGCTGAGCAGGTACGAGCGGCGCTGGCCGTCACGGTGCTGCCAGGCCACGGGCAGGTCGCGGAACGAGCGCCTCGCGGCGGCGTCGGCGCGGATGCGATCGCGGACCTCCTTGTCCATCTGCAACGCCGGCAGGGCATCGAAGGGCACGCCGGCTCCGGCCGCCGTGCCCAGGGGCCGCAGGTCCTGGTCGTGGCGGCCGGCCGCCACCAGGCGCATCTGCTCGTCGACCTCCCAATACACGTCGGCCGCCAGCGCCAGCAAGTGGCTGAAGCGGCGCTCGCGCGTGGCCGCGGCGGCCACGGCCAGGCGAATCTTGGCGTGCAGCGCGCCGCCGGCCAGCACCGCAATCGCCAGCCCGACGCCCAGCCCGGCGGCCAGCGACACCCAGGGCACGGGTGACGGGATGGGTGGCGTATAGATCTGCACGAGGCCGAACGCGAGCGCCGCCACCGTGGCCAGCAGCAAGCCGCTGCGCCAGCCCATCAGCGCGGCGATGCAGAACACCAGCACCGGCAGCACCAGCACCGAGGGCGACGACAGGCCGTAGCCGCGCACGTAGGCGGCCACCGCCGCCGTGACGATGGACAAGCCCACCAGCACCACCAGGGCGGTCACCGTCCAGCGGCGGCGCCAGTCCTGAGGCGCCCACAGCAAGGAAACACCCGACAGCCCGACCAAGGCATAGCCCAGTGCCAGCGGCAGCGCGAGCGGCTGGCGCGGGTGCTCGGCCGCGATCAGCGCGCTGCCGATCAGCATGGCCACAGCCCCCATCAGGAGGTACAGGCGCAGCAGCTCGGGGGCCACCACCCAGGCCGCGGGTTCGGCGCCAGGGCGCCGCAAGGGCACAGGGATGGTCCGGTCCAGGTCCGGCGGCGGTGGTACCGCGGCCATGTCGCTCAGGCCCGGGCGACGGGCAGCGCCTGCTGCAGGCTGGCCCGGGTGGCCTCGGCGGCGGCACGGGCGGCCTGCGCGAAGGCGGGCATGGCGGCGGCATCGCCA